>JASLAV010000181.1 GCA_030146905.1 Lentzea sp.
CTCTTCACCGTGCCCTCCGTCCTGCCGAGGATGCGGGCGGTCTCGGTGATGCTCAGGTCCTCCCAGTACCGCAGCACGACGACAGCGCGTTGCCCAGGCGGCAACGCGTCGAGCGCCTGGCGCAGGTCGAGGTCGGAGGCCGAGTCCGTGACGGCGCGTTCGGGCACGGCGTCGACGATGCGTTCGCGCTGGAAGAAGCCGCGCCGGGTCTCGTCGATGGCGGTGCGCACCAGCACCTTGCGCGCGTAGGCGTCCACGCTGTCCTTGCGCACGCGTGACCAGGCCACGTACAGCTTGATCAGCGCGGTCTGGACGATGTCCTCCGCGCGGTGCCAGTCGCCGCACAGCAGGTATGCCGTGCGGCGCATGACGAGAGCGCGTGCGTCGACGAACTCCCCGAACTCGCGGTCGCGGTCCAAGTGCCCCCTCCTCGGTCGCCGCTTACTACGCGACGACCGGGTCAGGAGGTTGCCTCAGAAGCGCGGGTGGTCGCCGACGAGAGCGGCGCCGCCCTCCGCGGACTTGGTGATCTCGCCGAGCACCCACGCCGGGACGTGGCGGGCGGTGAGCACGGCCAGCGCGCGGTCGACGTCCTCCGGCGCGACGACGGCGACCATGCCGACGCCCATGTTGAACGCCTTCTCCATCTCCTCGCGCTCCACGCGGCCGCGCTGGGCGATGAGCTGGAAGACCGGTGCGGGCGTCCACGTGCCGCGGTCGAGCGTGGCGTGCATGCCGTCGGGCAGCACGCGGGCCAGGTTCGCCGCGAGGCCACCACCGGTGACGTGCGAGAACCCGCGGACCTCCGTCTCGGCGATCAGCGCGAGGCAGTCCTTGGCGTAGATCTTGGTCGGCTCCAGCATCTCCTCGCCGAGGGTGCGGCCGAACTCCTCGACGTGGCCCTCCAGCGGCATGCGCGCGATCTCCAGCAGCACGTGCCTGGCGAGCGAGTAGCCGTTGGAGTGCAGGCCCGACGACCCCATGGCGATCACGACGTCGCCGTCGCGGACGCGGTCGGGGCCGAGCAGCTTGGAGTGCTCGACCACGCCGACGCCGGTGCCGGAGATGTCGTAGTCGTCGTCGCCCATCAGGCCGGGGTGCTCGGCCGTCTCGCCGCCGAGCAGCGCGCAGCCCGCCTGGACACAGCCCTCGGCGATGCCCTTGACCAGCGACGCGATCTTGTCGGGGTCGACCCTGCCGACGGCGATGTAGTCCTGCACGAACAGCGGCTCGGCACCGCACACGACCAGGTCGTCCACGATCATGGCGACCAGGTCGATGCCGATGGTGTCGTGCTTGTCGAGCGCCTGGGCGATCGCGATCTTGGTGCCGACACCGTCCGTGGAGGACGCGAGCACCGGCTCCTTCCAGCGGTCGAGCTTGAGCTGGAACAGGCCCGCGAAGCCACCGATCCCGCCGAGCACCTCCGGCCGGTGCGCCTTGGCCGCCCACGGCTTGAGCTTCTCCACCGCCTCGTCACCTGCGGCGATACTGACTCCGGCGGCGGCGTAGGTGGCCTTGGCGCTGTCGGTCACGTCAACTTCTTCCACTTGGATCCGGGTGCCTAGGGACGACGCAGGGCGTCTTCGGCACCATAGCCGTTCGGCAGAACGGGAGCGGCCGAGCCCGAAACACCCTTCAGGCCCTCGAGCAGGTGCTTGCCGATGAGCGCGTCCTGAGGCAGTTCGATCGGGTACTCACCGTCGAAGCAGGCGGAGCACAGCCGCGTCTTGGGCTGCTCGGTAGCCGCGATGAGCTGGTCGAGCGACACGTACCCGAGCGAGTCGGCACCGACCGACCGGCGGATGCCGTCGTCGTCCAGGCCGTTGGCGATGAGCTCCGCCCGCGAGGCGAAGTCGATGCCGTAGAAGCACGGCCACTTGACGGGCGGCGACGCGATCCGCACGTGGACCTCGAGCGCACCGGCCTCGCGCAGCATGCGGACGAGCGCGCGCTGGGTGTTGCCGCGCACGATCGAGTCGTCCACGACGACCAGCCGCTTGCCGCGGATGACGTCCCTGAGCGGGTTCAGCTTCAACCGGATGCCCAGCTGGCGGATCGTCTGCGACGGCTGGATGAACGTCCGTCCGACGTAGGCGTTCTTGACCAGGCCGGACCCGTACGGGATGCCACTGGCCTGCGCGTACCCGATCGCGGCCGGCGTGCCGGACTCCGGCACCGGGATCACCAGGTCGGCCTCGACCGGGTGCTCCTTGGCCAGGCGGCGGCCGATCTCGACGCGCGTGGCGTGGACGCCGCGGCCGGAGATCGTCGTGTCGGGACGGGCCAGGTAGACGTACTCGAAGATGCAGCCCTTGGGCTCCGGCGTCGCGAACCGGGTCGACCGCAGGCCGTCCCCGTCGATCGCGATCAGCTCACCGGGCTCGACCTCGCGCACGAAGCTCGCGCCGACGATGTCGAGGGCAGCGGTCTCGCTGGCAACGACCCAACCGCGCTCGAGCCGTCCGAGCACGAGCGGCCGCACACCGTGCGGGTCACGCGCCGCGTAGAGGGTGCTCTCGTCGGAGAAGGTCAGGCAGTAGGCCCCCTTCACCGTCGGCAGCAGCTCCAGCGCGGCCTGCTCGATGCCCTTGTCGGCCGCCGCGTGCGCGAGCAGGCCGCAGAGGATGTCCGAGTCGGTCGTGGCGCCGTTGCGCTCGACGATGCCGAGGCCCTTGGCCTTCTCCAGCAGCTCGGCGGTGTTCACCAGGTTGCCGTTGTGCCCGAGGCTCAGGCCGGAGCCGGCCGCGGTGGTGCGGAACGTGGGCTGCGCGTTCTCCCAGGTCGTGGACCCGGTGGTGGAGTAACGGCAGTGCCCGACGGCCACGTGGCCCTTGAGCGACTGGAGCACCTGCTCGTCGAAGACCTGGCTGACGAGCCCGAGGTCCTTGAACACGACGACCTGCGACCCGTCGCCGACGGAGATGCCCGCCGCCTCCTGGCCGCGGTGCTGCAGGGCGTAGAGCCCGTAGTAGGTCATCTTCGAGACGTCTTCACCGGGAGCCCAGACGCCGAAGACGCCGCACTCCTCACGGGGTTCCGGTTCGGGCTGGGAATGGTCTACGACCACCGAGTTGGCTCCCTCACGAGTGGGGCTGGCTTCAACCCGAGTGTATGTGGAGCACCCCGTGGTAGGCCCCCCTCGAACCCCTGGCAGGGTGACCAAACTCATGCGTTCAGACGCAGGAATGGTGACGTCGACGTCATTTCAGGCTTTGCGGCACCCGCTCAGCTCGGTCTTGACCTGGTTGGTCTGCAACGCCCCGGCCGTGTGCTGCTTGGCGGTGCACGTCACGGTGTCACCGGTCACGACGTCACCGCTGACGTCGGCGAGCGCCACGTTCTGCGAAGCCAGCGAGTCCTTCGACAGGACACCGCTCGGCGCCTCACCCGACAGCTTCAGCCGGACCCGCTTCTCCGGCTCGGAGCTCGGCGCCTCACCCGACAGCTTCAGCCGGACCCGCTTCTCCGGCTCGGAGTTCGGCGCCATCTTGTAGTCGTAGACCTCCACGACCTGGTAGGTGACCTGCTCCTGCCAGTCGGAGGCGCAGCCTGCCACCAGCAGGCAGCCCAGCAGGACCGCGGCAAGCCTGAGCATCACGCCTTCTCGCACCCGCTCAGACGGGTCACGACGTTCGAGTTCCCGAA
>JASLAV010000226.1 GCA_030146905.1 Lentzea sp.
GCCAGCACGTTGCCCTGCCTGACCGCGACGATCCTACCGGCGGCATCGCCCGCCTCAGCCGTAACGGGCACCGTAGCGAGAACCTCCACGTCCCCGCTCACCGCCTCCACCCACGGCGCACGGATGAACACGGCGTGCACGCTCTCCCCTGCCAGGTCGAGGTCCGTCTCGAACGAGTCGACCTGCCGGCCGAACGCGTTGCGCCGCACCGTGACGTCCAGCCCGCCGAGCTGGTGCTGGTCCTCGCGCCCGTCGAGCACCGTGTTGGCCAGCAGGATCATGCCCGCGCACGACCCGTAGGCGGGGAAACCGCCCTTGATCTTGGTCTGCAGCGGCTCCAGCAGCCCGAAGTTGTCGAGCAGCTTGCTCATGGTCGTCGACTCGCCGCCGGGGATGACGATCCCGTCCAGCTCGTCCAGCTCCTCCGCCCTGCGCACGGGCCGGGCGGTGACGTCGCACTTGGCGAGGGAGACGAGATGTTCCTGGACATCGCCCTGAAGGGCGAGCACACCGATGACGGGAGGGGCGGCGACAACCATGCTCACCAGCTTATTCGAGCCCCGGAACGCCGCCGGCCGCCCCCTTTGCCGGGGGCGGCCGGTGATCGTCACCTCAGGGGGGTCAGTCGACGGGGGTCAGCTGCTCCCGCGCGGGCCCGACGGGCTGACGCGACTTCACAAAGCGCCACCCGAGGAACAGCACGAGGGCGAGCACGGGGATCGACCAGAACGCGATCTTCTCCGCCGTCCCGGCGAACGCCATCTGCCCGATCACCAGCGCGAGGAACGCGAGCGTCCCGTACGAGGTGTAGGGCGCGCCCGGCATGCGGTAGGAAGGCCGCTCGATCTCCCCGGCCATCGCCTTCTTCCGCAGCCGCAGCTGGCAGACGATCAGCGTCGCCCACGTCGACACCACGCCCAGGGAAGCGACGGCGATCGCGATGTCGAACGCCTCCTTGGGAACGGTGTAGTTCAGAACAACGCCGAACAGATAAGCGGCGCCGGTGAACAGAATGCCGCCGAAAGGCACGTGCCGCGAGTTCATCCTGCCGGTGAACGCGGGCGCCTCGCCCTTCTGCGCCAGTGACCGCAGAATGCGGCCGGTCGAGTAGAGGCCCGAGTTGCACGACGACAATGCGGCCGTCAGGACCACCGCGTTCATGATGTCGCCGACAGCGGGGATGCCCAATGCGGAGAACACCGTGACGAACGGCGATTCGGTGCCGGTGAAGTGGTGCCACGGCAGCAGCATGGTGAGCAGCAGCACCGAGCCGACGTAGAAGATCGCGATCCGGTACACCACGCCGTTGATGGCGCGCGGCATGATCTTCTCGGGGTCCTTGGTCTCGCCGGCCGCGATGCCGACGAGCTCGATGGCCGAGTAGGCGAAGACCACGGCCTGCAGCGTCATCAGCGCCACGCCGAAGCCGGCCGGGAACAGGCCGCCGTGGCCGAGGGTGTTGGTCACGGACGCCGTCGTGCCGCCGATGTCCGCGTTGCCGATCACCAGCGCGATGCCGGTCACCAGGAAGACGACGATCGCGGTCACCTTGATGACGCTGAACCAGAACTCCAGCTCGCCGAACAGCTTGACGGACAACATGTTGATGCCGACCAGCACGAACAGCGCCACCAGCGCGGTGATCCACTGCGGCAGGTCGGGGAACCACTTGTGCATGTAGATCGCGACGGCGGTGATCTCGGCGATGCCCGTCATCGCCCAGTTGACCCAGTACATCCAGCCCGACGTGAACCCGGCCCACGGACCGATGAACTCGCGGGCGTACTCGACGAAGCTGCCGGCGACCGGGCGGTGCAGCACCAGCTCACCCAGCGCGCGCATGACGAAGAACGCCGCGAGACCGCACACCGCGTAGGACAGGATCAGCGACGGCCCCGCCGTGGCGAGGCGCCCGCCGGCGCCCAGGAAGAGGCCGACGCCGATCGCTCCACCGATGGCGATCATCTGCACCTGGCGCTTGCTCAACGCCTTGGTGTAGCCGTCCGCATCAGTTTCCACAGAACTCACGAGGAGGTTCCCTCCGAAATGGAAGAATGCTCGCGTCGGAACCTCCCGCGCCCCGACGCGCTGATGCGTTGGGACCTTAGTGAGTGGCGGTCATCACCAAGAAATCAGTTGGGGAAGGCTTAACGTAAGCGACGTCACAGAGCGCCGCGTCCAAGTCCTGCCAAATGTCTTCGACGTGCTCCAGCCCCACGGAAATGCGCAGCAAATTGTCCGGAACGCCAGAAGCACGCAGTTCTTCTCCCGGGACGAGCCGGTGGGTGAGCGCCGACGGGTGCTCGATCAGGGTGTCGACCGACCCCAGTGAGACCGCGGGCGTGATGAGCCGGAGCCGCCGCACCACCTCGGTCGGGTCGCCGTGGACGCCGAACGCGATCATGGCGCCGGTCCCCCGCATCTGCGCCGACGCGGACGGGTAGCGCACGAACTCCACGGCGTCGTGCTCGGCGAGCCGCGACGCCAGCACGGCGGCCGACCGTGACGCCGCCTCGACCCGCAACGGCAGCGTGGCCAGCCCGCGGTGCAGCAGGTAGCCGCCCAGCGGGTGCAGCACGGCACCGGTGATGATCCTGACCTGCCGCAGCGCCGCCGCCCGTTCCTCCGAGCAGGCCACCACACCGCCGAGCACGTCGCCGTGCCCGCCGAGGTACTTGGTGCCGGAGTGCAGGACGTACGAGGCGCCGTACAGCGCCGGGTTCTGCAGGACCGGGGTCGCGAAGGTGTTGTCGACCATCACCGGGACGCTCCCCGCCTGCCGCACGACGTGGCCGATGTCGACCAGGTCGAGGTTGGGGTTGGCCGGCGTCTCGACGACCACCAGCCCGGTGTCCGGCCGGATCGCGGAGGACACCAGGCCCGCTTCGACGTAGGTCGTCGTGACGCCCAGGAGACCGGACGACAGCAGGTGGTCGGTGCCGCCGTACAGCGGCCGCACGGCCACGACGTGCGGCTTTCCCGCCATCACGCAGGCGGCCTGGACCACGGCGGTCACCGCCGCCATGCCGCTGCCGAACGCCACCGCGGTCTCGGTGTGCTCCAGAGCCGCGAGCGCCTGCTCGAACCGGGCCACGGTCGGGTTGTGCAGCCGCGCGTAGACGGGCGACGAGGCCCGCGCGGCGCCGGTGGCCCAGTCCCCCAGTGCCGCACCGCCGAGCGCCTGGTCGGGCACGGGGTAGGTGGTGGACAGGTCGATGGGAGGGGCGTGCACGCCGAGCTCCGCGAGGTCGTCGCGGCCCCCGTGCACTGCGATGGTCTCGATGCGCTTCATGGCGCGAATGGTGGAGACTTCCTCGGCGAAATGGGTCAGGATCCGCAGCGGATTCGACACAAGGGAGAAGAGCCGTGCTGGATTCGATCGACGAGGCCATCGTGCGGGAGCTGCGGAAGGACGCTCGGCTGCAGAACAAGGACCTGGCCGAGCGCGTGAACGTCGCGCAGTCCACGGCGGTCGTCCGGCACCGGGCGTTGCGGGAGCGCGGCGTGATCACCGGCTACCACGCCGAGGTGGACCCGGCCGCGGTCGGGCAGCACGTCCAGGCGATGCTCGCGGTGAAGATCCGGCCGCACACCAAGGAGATCGTCGACCCGTTCATGGCCTACGTGCTGGGCCTCCCCGAGACGCTCGCGCTGTCGCACGTGACGGGTCCGGAGGACTTCCTGGTGCACGTCGCGGTGTCGGACGTCGGTCATCTCCAGCGGCTGGTGCTCGACAAGTTCACCAGCCGCCGCGAGGTGACGGAGGTGCACACGAACCTGCTCTTCTCGCACGTCCGCAAGCACTGAGTCAGGCCACTCCGACGAACCTCAGCCCCGCCGTGGTGGCCGCGGCGAGCACGATGACGGCGACGAACGGCAGCTTCCGCCACGCCGCGAGCCCGCCGACCGCGACACCGGCCGCCAGGGCCCAGCCGCCGAACTGCCTGCCGTTGGTCAGCGCCGAGATCGCCACCAGCGCGAACAGCAGCACGGTCGC
>JASLAV010000234.1 GCA_030146905.1 Lentzea sp.
CTCGCTGGATCAGAAGGGCTTGATGCCGATGTCACGCAGGCAGCGAGCGGTGGTGAAGTGGACGTCGCGCCCCCTGGGCACGTCGACCAGCGCACCGTTGCAGTCCCGGAAGGCGACATCGTTGTTACCGGTGTGGAGGTCCGTCATCCAGCTGGTGAAGCCCGGCGTTCCGATGAACGAGTTCCACCCCGCGCCGGCGAAACAGCGTTCTTCGTAGAAGACCGGGGAGGTGGTGTGGAAGCCGACCTTCACGAAGTTCGGATCACCACAGCCGACCTGCGCGGCGGAGGCAGCCGGAGCCGACAGCAGGATCGCCCCCAGCGAGGCGGCGACCGCGGCGGCACCGACGAGTTTGCTCTTCATCATGTATTCCTTTCGGTGGGATCAGAAGGGCTTGATGCCGATGTCACGCAGGCAGCGATGGGTCGTGAACTTGACGTCGCGCCCCCTGGGCACCTCGACCAGATCGCCGTTGCAGTCCCGGAAGGCGACATCGTTGTTACCGGTGTGGAGGTCCATCATCCAGCTGGTCATGCCCGCTACGCCGGTGAACGAGTTCCACCCCGCGCCGGCGAAACAGGCTTCATGGCGGTGGCTGTTGTCGGTGACGTGGAAGCCGACCTTCACGAAGTTCGGATCACCACAGCCGACCGCCGCGGCGGAGGCAGCCGGAGCCGGCAGCAGGATCGCCCCCAGCGCGGCCGCGGCAGCGGCAGCGCTGACGAATTTGCTCTTCTTCATCATTGTTCTCTTTCTTCTCTCCTGGGTGGCCGCACGGAAGGTGGCCAACCCACCCCTGTCGGCGGGCCACGGCACAGGCTGCGCAGCAGATGCACCCACGACGGGGAGCCGGCTATTTCTTCGCTTCGGCGATGACGTGCTCGATGGCCTCGACGGCGATCGCGGGCTGCTTGAGGTAGATGTAGTGATCACTGTCGGCAGCCACGACGGGCTCGCTGCGGCTGGACAGGTCGAGCCACTTCTCCTGCCCCTTGGTCCACGCGTTTTCCAGGGCCTCGCCGTACTGCGGGATCTGCTCGGCGAGGTAGGGCTGTCCGTGCCGGATCACGACGACCGGGATGTCGCCGGCGTAACCCACCTCTCCGTCCTGAACGGACAGCTGTTCCGGGTTCTGGCCGGTGTAGCCCGCAACGGCCCCCGCGCGGGCTTCGGCCGCCGGCCCGGTGGCGGACTCCGGGATTCCCGCACTGGTGTCGGCGACGATGGTCGACGGAGTGGCGTCCATCAGGACCAGCCCCGCGACGCGGTCGCGGTGCGCCGGCGTGTAGCGGGCGGCGATCAGACCGCCCAGGGAGTGCCCGGCCAGCACGACCGGACGGCCACCGGAAACGCGGTCCAGCACCCCGCTCAGGACGTTGCCGCTGCTCTCGAACGTCTGCGGGCCCGGCGGCTGGTCGCTGGCCCCTTCGCCGAGCCGGTCGTAGGAGCAGACCCGGTCCTTCCCGCTCAACGTCTTCTGGAAGTCGGCCATTTTGTCCAGACCGTCGCCGAGCCCGGCGAGCAGGACCACGACCGGCCGGCCGTCGACCTGAGTGCCCGAGCAGGACACGTTCACCGACCGGCCCTCGACGGTGATCTTCGTGGTACCGGAAATCGGTGGTTGGTCGGCCTTTCCGGCACCGGTCGCCGCCGGGGTGTCCGGCTCCGAGGCCTCGTCGCACCCGGCCAGCACCGGCCCGGCCATGACGCACAACAGTGCGGCGACGGCGGTTGCCCTGACATTGCGGAACATCTTTTCTCCAGTAATGGTTTTCGACGTGAACCGATCCGGATTTGGAGGCCCGAACGCTAGGGGATCGGCGGACTCTTGATCGTCACCACTGAGTGGACACTTGCGCGTAGCTCGCATGGGGGACAAGGCGTGGCGCCCACCGCCGCGAGCACCGACAAAGCCTCTAACTAAGTTAAATCACCGCTGCGACACAGCATGCCTGAACATTGTTAATGTTGTCAACCATCATCACCGCCGCCGTCTCTTATGGTGGCCGGCCTGGCGTTCCTCCTGCTCCGGCATGTCGACATCCGCGCGATACGGCTGCTTCGGCCCGGCCCACGGCCTCGACCGCGAACTCACACCCTCGCTCGGTCAGACCGGATCGCAGCACCCCCGCCATGCCGCAACGTCGCGTAGACGACTCGCCGGTCGCCATGTTCGGCGGTCGCCGAAGTCACCTTGCGAAACCGGGGCCGGTACGCGAAAAACCCGCCCTGCTCGGATCTTCGAATCCGAGCAGGGCGGGTTTCGTCGAACAACCGATCTGAAAACTCACAAACCCTGTTCCCCAGCGGAAGTCCGGGGCACCGGCCCAGCAAGCCGCCTGCCGAGCGGAACCGGCGGGCTGAAAGGCCCCTTCAGCCCGTGCCGAGTGATGGATCCGGCGCTACGTCCCTCACCTCAAGAGCCGCCTGACGGCATCCCCCGGCCGAAACCGCACCGCCCCGGTCCGCGCACAACCCGGCCTGTCAGAGCGAACCGGCCCGCAGCCGACGCTCACTCCCCCGAGTTCCTGGCATCGGCGCTCAGGGGCGGACGAGCACCTTTCCGACCGCGCCGTTCTCCACTGCCTCCTGCGCGGCGATTATGTCGTCGAGTCCGTAGCTGGAGATGGGCAGCGCGGACAACGCGTTCACCTCGATGGCGGCATCCACCCAGGACAACAATCGCTTGAAATCATCCGGGGAGACGGTGTACATCAGCGCGAACTGAATAGTCGCGTTCGCCACCGCCAACGGCAGGATCGGGATTCTGGGCTGTTCGGACTCCCCGGCGTACACGGCGATCGTGGCATTGGGCGCGAGGACGGCGGCGTCGGTTTCGATGTTCGCCCCAAGCGCGACCTCGACGATTCGATCGACATGTCCGACGGATTCCAAAATCCTCTTCGCGACGTTCTCCTCGCGGTAGTTCAGCACGAGGTCGGCTCCCGCGGCACGCGCCAGTTCGCCCTTCTCCTCGGAGCTGACAGTCGTGATCACCCGAGCCCCCGCGTGCTTCGCCAACTCGATGGCGAAGTGCCCGACGGCTCCCGCACCTCCCGCGACCAGGACCGTCCGCCCACGTACCGCGCTGGGATCACCGCCGAGGCAATACGCCGCGGTGAGCGCGGGGACGCCGAGGCAGGCGCCGAGCTCGTCCGACGCGTTGTCGGCGAGCGGGACCACTTTGTCCGCCGGTACCACCGCGAACTCCGCGGCCGTGCCGTACAGGTTCTCGGCCGCGGCGAGGTAGAGCCATACGCGTTGACCGACGGCGAGCCCGGTCACCCCCGGGCCGATGGCATCCACCCGGCCGGAGCCGTCGTGATGCGGCACCTGGAAATCGTCGGGAGCGCGGCCGGTGAGTCCGGCGCGGGCCTTCCAGTCCGTGGGGTTCACACCGGAAGCCGAAATCGCGACGCGGACCTCTCCCGCCTGGGGTGCGGGCACATCCAGCTCGACGACCTCAAGCACGTCCCGCGCCGACCCGGTGGTCCGATAAATCGCTGCTCTCATGCACCTCATGATGCTCGGTTCTCGTTGGAGCGCGGCACAATCCCGTTGCGGCAGAGTTGGCCGCACCGCCATACCCCTATGTGCTCGAGTGGCCAGGAGTGAGCGCCGTCATACCAGAACCGCTCAGCCAACGAGGCCAGCAGGAGCCATTCACGAGCAGGACCGACGACCCGGTAGTGACCGACCCCCTGAGCGAGCGCGAAGTCCTCGCCATCCAGCACCTGATCGCCGAGATCGCGTTCGCCTTCGACAGCGGCGGCGATCACACCGAACGGCTGAGCGGACTGCTGGCCGACGACGTCCGGTACGAGACCCCCGGGAAGACGTACCTCCACAGCCTGGCGGAGCTCGTGGACACGCTCGAGAACTCGGCCGACCCCGCGTTGAGCCACCACCTGTCGACCATGACCGTCCAGCCGGCGGGGCCGGGCACGGCGACCTGCCGCTCCAAGGTGGTGACCTTCCGCTCGGGTGGAAGGCTGAGCGTCGGCGAGTTCACCGACACCGTGCGCCGCGGGCCGGGCGGCCGCTGGACGCTCACCCACCGACTCGTGAACCCGATCATCTGACCCGCTCCGAGGAGACCCATGACCACGCCCTTCGGCCCGATCCGGCAACTCGGCTACATCGTCACGGACATCCACGCGGCCATGCGTCAGTGGCTCGAAGGCCCGGGCGTGGGGCCGTTCTACTACCTGGAGAACAACGGCGCACTGGCGCAATCCGGTGGCGTGCAGATCGAGCTCGTCCAGCTGCGCGACGACTCGCCGTCGTTCTTCCACACCTTCGTCGGCAAGTTCGGCGAGGGCCTGCACCACGTCGCTTTCTGGACCCAGCACTTCGACGCCGGGGTGGCGGCAGCACTCGCCCGCGGGTACGTCGAGCTCCACCGCGGCACGTCGCTTCCCGGCACGCCCGACAGCCGGTTCGCTTACTTCGACCGCGGATCCACCGACGGCACCGCCATCGAGATTTCCGAGCGGGGAGTGGACAAGCGCGCGCTGTTCGACGCGATCGCGCACGCCGCCGAGGGCTGGGACGGCACCGAGCCCGTCCGCGACATGGCGGCCCTCCTGTCCAAGGTCACCGGGACGCCGCGATGAAGGCAGTGCTGATCCACCGGCACACCGACGGCGCGAGGCTGGCCCTCGGCGACGTGCCGGAACCGAGTCTCGGCCACGGCCAGGTCCGGGTCTCCGTCCGCGCCGTCTCCGTCAAC
>JASLAV010000251.1 GCA_030146905.1 Lentzea sp.
GGCGCGCGGGTCGTAGTTCTTGTAGACCCGGTGGCCGAAGCCCATCAGGCGGACGCCGTCCTCCTTGTTCTTGACCTTGTTGACGAACGACGCCACGTCGCCGCCGTCGGCCTTGATCTTCTCGAGCATCTCCAGCACCGCGCTGTTCGCGCCGCCGTGCAGCGGGCCGAACAGGGCGTTGATGCCCGCGGAGATGGACGCGAAGAGGTTGGCCTCCGACGAGCCGACCAGGCGCACGGTCGACGTGGAGCAGTTCTGCTCGTGGTCGGCGTGCAGGATGAACAGCAGGTCGAGCGCGCGGACCAGGTCCGGGTCGAGGTCGTAGGCCTCTGCCGGGAAGCCGAAGGTCATGCGCAGGAAGTTCTCCACCAGGCCAAGCGAGTTGTCCGGGTAGAGGAACGGCTGGCCGACCGACTTCTTGTAGGCGTAGGCCGCGATGGTCGGCAGCTTGGCCAGAAGGCGGATCGTGGAGATCTCCACCTGGTTCGCGTCGAACGGCGACAGCGAGTCCTGGTAGAAGGTCGACAGGGCCGACACCGCGGAGGAGAGCACCGGCATCGGGTGCGCGTCGCGCGGGAAGCCGTCGAAGAAGCGCTTGAGGTCCTCGTGCAGCAGCGTGTGGCGGCTGATCTTCTGCGAGAAGTCCTCGAGCTGAGCGGCGGTCGGCAGCTCACCGTAGATCAGGAGGTAGCTCACCTCCGCGAAGTTCGAACGCGCGGCCAGCTGCTCGATCGGGTACCCGCGGTAACGCAGAATTCCCGCGTCACCGTCGATGTAGGTGATCTCGGAAGAGCAGGAGGCCGTGTTGACGAAACCGGTGTCCAGGGTTACCAGACCGGTGGTCGACAGCAGCTTGCCGAGATCGATGCCGGACGCGCCTTCGGACGCCGGCACCACCTTCATCTCGAGCTCTCCGCCCCCGTGGCGCAGCGCGACGGTCTGTGGGTCGGTCGGCGCAGTCGTCGCGTCGGGCATTCAAGTCCCTCTCAACGCTCGGACGGGGTGGCGGCAGGTCGCACGGCCTGCCGTCGTCTCGGACCACCCCGTTGGGATCTGAGTCTTCAAGTTCACCCACGCTAGTCGGCGGAAGGCCCGCCTCGCAGCAGCGGTGTGAACCGATTCTGTGAGATGGGACCGGCATCACATCCGCAATGCCGGTATCTAGCGCGGCTACCCCACGGTAGTCCGATCCTCCGGGTTATCCAGCCAACGCGGCGGTGAGTTCGCTCGCAAAGGGCGGTTCGGCGCCCGCGCGGGAACATGTGATCGCGGCGGCCGCGCCCGCGTACGTCAAAGCCTCGGTCCATTCATCGCGTGAGAGCGCGCGCACCTTCTCGGCGCCGAGCGCGTCGTGGTCGTGCAACCACGCGAGCAGGGCACCTTGCACGGTGTCGCCCGCCCCGATCGTGTCGACCACGTCGACCTTCACGGGTGGCACGTCGACCCGGTCCGTGGCGGTGATCACCGAAAGACCGTCGCCGCCCTTGGTCAGCACGACGGCGGCCGGTCCCTGTGAAATCCACGTCCTTGCGATCTCGATCACGTCGCCGTCCTCGACGCCGGCGAGCCACCGCGCGTCCTCGACGGAGAGCTTGAGCAACCCGACGTCCGGCAGCCACGACGTGAAGCGCTCGCGGTAGGCGCCCGGATCGTCGATGAGCCCTGCCCGGATGTTGGGGTCGAGCGCCGTCAGCACCCGCTTGCTCTCGCGCCGCAGCACCTTCTCGTAGACGGAGGCACCGGGTTCGAGCACGAGCGACAGCGTGCCGAACGAGACGGCACCGACACCCTCGTCCAACGGTCCTGGGTCCTCGACGAGCCGATCGGCGGTGCCGTCGACGTAGAACGAGTAGCGCGCGCTCCCGTCCTCGGCGAGGCCGACGACCGCGAGCGTGGTGTTCTCCTGTCCACGTTGGACCAAACCGGTCCCCACGTTCGACGCGTGCAGCCGCTTGACCAACTGCTCGCCGAAGTGGTCGGTCGAGATCCGCGACAGGAAGCCCGCGGGAACACCGAGCCGCCCGAGCGCCACGGCCACGTTGTACGGCCCGCCACCGAGCTTCGGAGCGAGCGGCGTGAGCTCGTCGTCCCCCACCGGCACCATGTCGACCAGCGCCTCACCAGCAACCACGATCACTGCGTTCACTCCTTCGGGGAAGCGCCCGTCCTCTGCAGCCCATCCAACAACAGTTCACCCAGCGCGGTGAACGCCTCGGCGTCCGAAACACCTGCCCGTTTCGTGAGGACACCCGTCTGGATGCTTTCGATGAGCAGCCCGGCCATCTCGGCGAAGAGCGTGGCGTGCACCTGGCGGAACACCCGGAGCTCGACCCCGTCCTGGATGAACGACTTGATGCGCTCGGCGGCGGCACGGGCGTTGCGCTCGTACGTGGCGCGCGTGGGAGGGAAGTCGGACACGTCCGCGATGAACGCAGCCGACGCCTTGTTCAGCTCCTACGCGGCGCCCGCGAGGTAGCTGCCGATGCGTTTGCGCACGTCGTCGAGGCCCGCGATGCGCTTCTCGATGCGCTCGGCGGCCCCCTTGAAGTACCGCCCGACCACCCGCACGGCCAGCTGCTCCTTGCTGCCGGCGAGCGCGTACAACGTCGACTTCGAGCAGTGCAGCCTGCCCGCGATGTCATCCAGCGTGAG
>JASLAV010000289.1 GCA_030146905.1 Lentzea sp.
TAGTTGACCCGACAACGGGTTGTGCGCATTGTTTCGTGATCTTTCCTCGGCTCGTTCCTCTGTCGGCGGGGCCGGTGGTGTGACGGAAACCGGCGCCCTGGGCCTCAGTGTGACCAGGTGGTTCGGTTAGGCTTACCTCTCCTGTCTTGATCGAGGAGGGTGGGTCTTGGGTCGTAGGTCGTTCGGCCTGCTCTTCCTGCTGGTCGTGCTGGTCGCCGTGTGCGTGGCGAGCATCGCGATCGGCTCGAAGGAGATCCCGCTTTCCGGGGTGTGGCACGGTCTCTTCACGCCGACCGGCGCCGAGGACGACGTGGTGGTCCGCGAGCTGCGGATCCCGCGCACGTTGCTCGGCGTCGCGGTGGGCATCGCGCTCGGTGTGGGTGGCGCTCTCATGCAGGGCCACACGCGCAATCCGCTGGCGGATCCCGGCATCCTCGGCGTCACGCACGGCGCGGCACTGGCGGTCGTGCTCTCGATCTTCCTGCTCGGCGTGAACTCGCTGGTCGGCTACATCTGGTTCGCCTTCGCCGGCGCCATGATCGCGAGCGTCCTGGTGTTCCTGCTCGGGTCGGCCGGGCGAGGCGGGCCGTCACCGGTGACGCTGGCGCTGGCCGGTGCCGCGGTCTCCGCGCTGATGAACGGCCTGGTGTCGGCGATCGTGCTGCTCGACCAGCAGTCGCTCGACGCGTTCCGGTTCTGGCAGGTCGGCGCGATCGCCGGCCGCGACCTGACGGTGTTGTCGCAGGTGGCGCCGTTCCTGCTGGCCGGCCTGGTGATCGCGGCGTTCAACGCGCCGGGGATCAACGCCATGTCGCTGGGCGAGGACGTCGCCAAGTCGCTGGGCGTGCACGTCAGCAGGACGCGGTCGCTGGGCATCTTCGCCATCACGCTGCTGGTCGGCGGGGCTGTCGCCGCGTGCGGGCCCATCGGCTTCCTCGGGCTCGTGGTGCCGCACGTCGCGCGCGCGTTCACCGGCCCCGACTACCGCTGGATCCTGCCGTACTCGGCACTGCTCGGAGCGATCCTGATCCTGTTCGCCGACATCGTCGGACGGGTGGTCGCCCGTCCCTCCGAAGTGGAGGTCGGCGTGATGCTGGCGCTGATCGGCGCTCCGTTCTTCATCTTCCTGGTGCGGCGCAAGAAGCTGGTGAAGATTTGACGACCGCGACCAAGGCCCCCGCGACCAAGACCCCCGCGGCCAAGGCGCCCGCCCTGCGGCTGGGCGCGGCCTCGTTCAGGGTGCGCCGCCGGCCGTTGCTGGTGGTGGCGGCCTCGCTGGTCGTCCTGGCGGCGTTGCTGGTCGCCGACATCATGATCGGCGACTTCCCGCTGACGGTGGCCCAGGTCGTCGACACGCTGCTCGGCGGCGGCACGCGCCGCGACCAGTTCGTGGTGATGGAACTGCGGATGCCCCGAGCGCTGACGGGCCTGCTGGTCGGAGGCGCCCTGGGACTCTCCGGCGCGATCTTCCAGGCCATCGTGCGCAACCCGCTGGCCTCGCCGGACATCCTCGGCGTGACCTGGGGAGCCGGCGCCGGCGCGGTCTCGGTCATCACCTTCGCCGGTTCGCTGGGCGTGGTGACCGGCACCGCCGCCTCGGTCGGCGTCCCGCTGGCGGGCCTGACCGGTGGCCTGCTGGCCGGCCTGCTGGTCTACGCGCTGGCGTGGCGGCAGGGCATCGAGGGCTTCCGGATGGTGCTGGTCGGCATCGGCATCACCGCGGTGGCCGGCAACTTCACGCACTACCTGCTGACCGTCGGCGACGTGCAGGACGCGGGCCGGGCGATGGTGTGGATCACCGGGTCGCTGAACGGCCGCGGCTGGGAGCACGTCGTGCCGGTCGCCCTGGCGCTGGTCGTGCTGGTTCCCGTGGCCTTGATCGGCGGCCACGTCCTGGGCGCGCTGCAGTTCGACGACCAGACGTCACGCGGCCTCGGTGTGCGGGTGAACGTCGCACGGTCGTTCCTGATCATCGTGGCGATCGTGCTGGCCTCGGTGGCCACCGCCGCGGCCGGCCCGATCACGTTCGTCGCGCTGGCGTCACCGCAGATCGCTCTCCGCCTGTCCGGCACCGCCCAGCCGCCGCTGTTCGGCTCCGTGGTGGTCGGCGGCGCGCTCGTGATGTTGTCGGACCTGGTCGCGCGGACCATCTACCGCACCGAGCTGCCGGTCGGCGTGGTCACCGCCGTGCTCGGAGCGCCCTACCTGATGTTCCTGCTGATCCGAAGCCGCCGGGAGGCGCGGGTATGAGTGTGCGTCTTGAGGCTTCGTCGTTGTGCGTGGGCTACGGGGAGCGGCAGGTCGTCGACAACCTCGACCTGTCGATCATCGATGGCACCGTCACCGCGGTGATCGGGCCCAACGGGTGCGGCAAGTCCACTCTGCTGAAGGCTCTGGGGCGGTTGCTGCCTGCTCGGTCCGGTGCGGTGTTGCTGGACGGCAAGCAGATCGACTCCATGTCCACTCGGGATGTCGCCCGGGTTCTCGGGATGCTGCCTCAGGCTCCGTCTGCCCCTGAGGGGCTGACTGTGGCTGATCTTGTCGCTCGGGGGCGGCACCCGCACCAGTCCTGGTACCGGCAGTGGTCTTCTGATGACGCTGCTGCTGTCGACGCCGCGTTGGCCATGACCGGGATCCTGGATCTGGCTGAGCGGACCGTGGACGAACTGTCCGGGGGGCAGCGGCAGCGGGCCTGGATCTCGATGGCCCTTGCTCAGGGGACTGACCTGTTGCTGTTGGACGAGCCGACCACATATCTGGATCTTGCCCACCAGATCGATGTGCTGGATCTGGTGCAGGAGCTGCATGCGTCCATGGGGCGGACGATCGTGATGGTGTTGCACGACCTGAACTTGGCTGCTCGGTATGCGGACAACATCGTGGCCATGCGGGACGGGCGGATCGTGGCCCAGGGGGCGCCCGGTGAGGTGTTGACCGAGCGGATGTTGCTGGAGGTGTTCGGGTTGGACGCTCGGGTTGTCGAGGACCCCGTGTCCGGGACGCCGCTCGTCGTCCCGGTGGGGTCGCGTCACCGCCTGCCGTAAGGCTGTCAGCCGAGCAACAGGTGCAGGGCGACGATCACGGTGCCCAGCGCGCAGAAGCCGGCCAGCACCGATCCGGGCACGTTGTGGTTCATCAGGAAGGTCAGCACACCGACGACGCCGGCACAGGCGAAACCGGTGACCGTGATCAGTGTCGTGCGCTGGCTGATGAACGCGCGTTGGTCGGTCGTCGTGGGGGCGTGCCCGCAGGTCGGGCAAGGTGGGGTGGGAGTGGTCATCGCCTCGTCCTCGGGTCAGGCGGCCAGAGCCGCGAGGTCTTGTTCGGAGATCAGCTTGTAGACCGGACTGCCGCAGTTCGTGTCAAGGAACAGGTAGTAGCGCTGGTGATCGCTGACGCGGGCCCAGAAGTACTCCTTCCTGGTCCACTTCGTCAGCGCGTATGAGGGTGAGCAGACGGCCACGAACGCCTTCGACTCGAGGAACGCGTGCTTCACGCCGTCGTAGCGGTCGCGGTGCACGTCGTGGTGCAGGTCGTCGAGGTAGGGGGTGCACCCAGGCAGTGACGTCTTGACCTGTCGCTCGATCTCCCGGAGCGCCTCGTCGTCGTTGTCCCTGCGGGCATAGCTCACGAAGACCTTCATCCGAGTCCTGCCGATCCGTCCAGCTGTGACTTCATCTCCGCCAGGACGTCGCCGACCACGGGATCGCGCGACCAGCGGCGCCGGAGCACCTCGGCCAACGCCTTTAGATCGACCCGGATGGTGTTGGAGTCCACGCGGTGGATGTCGTTGAGCACCGAGCGGACCGTCTGGCAGGCGTCCTCCCGGTCACCGTTGGACGCGTACGCCAACGCCAGCCGCGTGGTGAACCGCGCCCGCGACCGCACGTATGGGGCTTCGATCGCGTCGATCTGGGTGCGCAGCACCTCGGCCGCCTCGTCGTAGACGCACAGGTCGACCAACGCCCAGCCTCTGGTGATCTCGACCGGCTGGGCGACGCTCTTGATACCGAGCGACTGCGGGTCGGCCGCCGTCGCCGCGTCGAAGAACAGCTGGGCCTGATCCAGGGCACGAAGGCAGCTGGACTGGTCGCCGAGTAGGGCGTGTCCCTGGGCCTGTCGTTGCCAGGCGAAGGAACGGGTGCGCGCGTCGAGATCGTCCTGCTCGAGCGTCCTGCGGGTCAGGTCCAAGATCTGGAGCCCGTCACCCAGGTACAGGGCGATGTCGGCGATCCTGATCAGCTTCCAGCGCTCCAGGGTGAAGTTACCGGCCTTGAGGGCCAGTTCCGCAGCCTCCTGCGTCAGTCGCTTGCACAACTCGTTCTGCCCCCTTTCCTGGGCCATCCAGCCGGCGTACTCCTTGATCAGAGCGAGCACGTCGAACAGTTCCTTGAAGCTCCCTGGTCTCGCCGACCTGAGCATCTCGTTCGCCGTGCCGACGTTCGTGAGCGCCATCGGGAGGATGAGCTCCGGACTCATGTGGTGCCCCATGTTCCGCAACGTCGTGTAGATCCCCCGCAGCTGGCTCGAGTAGACGTCCACGCTTCCGCGGAACCGGTAGCCGCTGTTGTCGTCCGTGGTGGCGAGAGCGGACAGGACGCTGAAAGCGGCTTCTTGTTCGACTCGGGCGGCCTCGTCGTCCCGAAGCGTCGCGAGCAGCTGCCCCTTCGCCTTCAGAACGCTGTCGCAGACCCGCGCCGTGGCTGTCGCCGCCGTCCGTTCGCCGAGTTCCAGTTTGCTCAGGTAGCCCTTGGAGTAGTTGGTCAGGTGCGACAGCTGCGTCAGTGAGAGGCCTCGCTCCTGACGTAGCCGACGAAGCGTGCTGCCGAAGTCGTTCACCGGGCACTCCCGAACAACCACAGGTAAAGGCGCTCGAAGTGCTCGACGTCGCCGCGGCAGGCGACGACGTATGCGCGCACCATCTCCAACGTCGGCTGCCTACGGCCGCTCGCGGTCTTGGACAGCGCGCTCTCCGAGGCCGGAACGGACTTCGCCAGCACGGCGTAGGGCGGTCTGCCGATGCTGTCCCGCAGCGCACGCAAAGCCTCCGCGAACAGCCGTTTCGGGCAGTCCGCCGGTCCGGTCAGGGGGACTTCACGCCGTCCTGACCGGAAGGTGCTCGTCGCGGGTTCGGGACGACTTGTCGCCGTCATCGGTGGGTACCTCCAGCTTCTTCCCCAGAACTCCGGATGGCCGGTCGAGTGAGCGGAGTGCCGGTGTCCACCGCGATCGATGCCGGGACTAGCCCCCTTGCGCTCACCGCAAGGATGGCCTATCCAAAAACATTTAGGAAGTTCGAAGGACGCATTGGAATTAAATGCGGGACGTCCGTTGGCGACAGGCGACGCCGATGCTGGCGGCTCTGGGACGTGCAGACGAGAAGGCCCCCTAGCGTGTGCGAGGGGGCCTCATGGCTGGTCCGCGATAAGAGGCAGGGGCGCGGGCAGGCCGTGCACGGCTCTGCGTTGGGCAGTACGTAGTGGAAGCAGCAGCTGTTGCGCTTGCGCTTCCAGCCCTCGTCGGTGAAGTGCAGCGACGACGCTGCCACGAACGGTTCCAGCTTCTCCGGGAGGATCATCGCCGCGTCCGTCACGCCTGCGTTCTCGTCGCCGAACTGGCGGCCTGCGGCCCACGGGCCGTATTCGAGCATGTCGGTCGCCGCTGCCCAGAGCTGGCGGCGGCCGAAGCGGACCACCTGGCCGAAGGACGCCACGAACTGGGCTGCGTGGGCCGCGTAGCGGGCGCGCAGGACTGCGGCCAGGGCTGCTTCGTCGGGCACCACGGTCGCCGCCGGGTGGTTCGAGGCCGGGTCGTCCGGCAGGCAGGCGAACTCGTCGCACATCACGGCCGTGCCGTCGGGGTGCGGGCGGCCTGCCGGGTTGATGCGGAACGCCATGTCCGAGGGCTTGAGCGTCGGCACCCGGCGCGCCGTGTGGAAGAGGAGACCGGCCAGGTAGCCGGGCTGGTGCAGGTACCAGCCCATGATGTAGCCGGCCGTGGCGCGGTCGTCGGACTCGCCGTACTGCTCGACCATCCATTCCGCGAGGTCCTTGCGCCACAGGTCGAACCGGGTGGGCTCCGCCAGCAGGTCCGAGCAGATCGTCCAGTCGTCAGACGGTGTGCCGAAGACGATCTCGGTGCCGGTCTGCAGGCGGGCGATGGATTCGGCCAGAGGCGTGAACGCACGCGGGTTCTGCTGTGAGACCCTCGCAGGTACGGTCAACGCGCAAGTCCAATCTCATGCGTATGAGGCTTGCCTAACCTTACCCACGATGCTCTTCTCGCGCCTCTTCAGGTGTCCCCGATCACAGGAGTGTCGCTCAACGGTCGGTTGTTCGCGTTCAGCGGACATCGCCCGATCTGTGGAATCCGTTGC
>JASLAV010000335.1 GCA_030146905.1 Lentzea sp.
CGGGCCGACCGGGACCGAGCGCTGCAGCACGATGTCACCGGCGTCGAGCGTGTCGTCCATCATGTGCGCCGTCACGCCGACTTCCTTCTCGTCGTTGAGAAGCGCCCAGATCAACGGCGAGAAGCCCGCGTACTTCGGCAGGAGCGAGTCGTGCACGTTCAGCGTGCCGTGCCTGGGCAGCGCGAAGACCTGCGGCGGGATCCAGGTCCGCCAGTTGCACGCGACGATCACGTCCGGGTCGGCCGCCTTGAGCTTGTCGATCAGCTCCTGGTCCTCCGGGCGTTCGCGGACGACGACCTCGACGCCGTTCTCGCGGGCCAGGTCCTCGACCGAGTCGCTCCAGACCTTCTCGTACGCGCCCTCACCCTTGGGGTGGGTCACCACCAGGACGACCTCGTGCTCGGACGCCAAAAGTGCCTGCAGGGTGCGATGACCCCAGGTCTGGAACCCGAACATGACGACCCTCATGGGGGTGCCCTCCTTCACTCCGGTGCGATACGGTCAGGCTAACCTAACTGAAGGCTTGCGAAGGAAGATTAGGCTTCCCTAAGTTAAGTGCTCATGCATCCGATCTACGACATCGTCGGCATCGGGTTCGGTCCCTCGAACCTGGCGCTCGCCATCGCTCTGACCGAGCACAACGAGCAGGCCGAAACCCCCGTCACCGCGGTGTTCCTGGAACGTCAGCAGACGTTCGGCTGGCATCGGGGCATGTTGCTCGACGACGCCACCATGCAGGTCTCGTTCCTCAAGGACCTGGTGACCATGAGGAACCCGACCAGCGGCTTCTCGTTCCTGTGCTACCTGCGCGACCGCGGCAGGCTCATCGACTTCGTCAACCACAAGAACCTGTTCCCGCTGCGCGTCGAGTTCCACGACTACTTCGAGTGGGCGGCGGCCCAGGTCGACGACATGGTCGCCTACAACACCGAAGCCGTTGGCGTGGAAGCGATCCAGGACGACCTCTTCGAGGTGACGACGGCCACTGGTGACGTGTACCACGCCCGCAACCTCGTCTTCGCCACCGGACTGCGTCCGACCGTGCCCGAGGGCATCGTGCTGTCGGACCGCGTGTGGCACAACAGCCAGTTCCTGCACCGGATCGCCGAGCTGCGGGACCCGAAGCGCTGCGTCGTCGTGGGCGCCGGCCAGAGCGCCGCAGAGGCCGTGGCGTACCTGCACCGCGAGTACCCAGGCGCCGAGGTGTGCTCGGTGTTCTCCCGTTACGGCTACAGCCCCGCCGACGACAGCTCGTTCGCGAACCGGATCTTCGACCCCGAGGCCGTCGACCACTACTACGACGCGCCGGACGCCGTGAAGCAGCGGTTGATGGGCTACCACCGCAACACCAACTACTCCGTGGTCGACGCCGACCTCATCTCCCAGCTCTACCGCACGACGTACCGGGAGAAGGTCCTCGGCGCGGAACGCCTGCGGATGATGAACATGACCAGGCTCGTCGCGGTCGAGGAGTCCGCGGACGGCGCCCGTGCGGTGGTCCAGTCGCTCGTCACCGGCGAGCAGGAGTTCCTCGACGCCGACCTCGTGCTGCTCGCGACGGGCTACGACGAGGCCATGCCGGTTCTCGGTTCGCTCGACGCGACCTGCGCACGTGACGAGGCGGGCCGTCTGGTCGTGGGTCGCGACTACCGCGTGCAGACGTCGTTGCGCGGCGGCGTCTACCTCCAGGGCGGCACCGAGCACTCGCACGGCATCACGTCGTCGCTCCTGTCCAACGTCGCGGTGCGATCGGGTGAGATCCTGGCTTCCGTGCTGACCAACACCCCCGTGCCGGTCCTCGCGACCGCATGAGACTGGATCTCAAGCTGACGGGCTGCCGGGCCCTCACGATGGACCCGGCACGCCCCGCCGCGCACACGATCGGTATCTGGCAGGGCCGCGTCGCCGGGCTGGACGAGCAGGTCGCGGACCTGCCGGCCGCCGAGACCGTCGACCTCGGCGGTGCCGTGGTGCTCCCCGGTTTCATCGACGCCCACACGCACCTCGCGTGGAACGGCCGGCGGAGCCGCACGATCGACGTGACGGGGCTGACCACCACCTCCCAGGTGCTCGACCGCCTCGCGAACGCCCCCGGCGAGGGCTGGATCGAGGCGTCCGGCTACGACCCGCGGGTCCTGGACAGGCCGCTCACCGCCGCCGACCTCGACCCCGTCACCGGCGACCGCCCCCTCTACCTCGCGGACATCTCCGGGCACGCGTGCGTGGTGAACTCCGCGGTGCTCCGGCAGCTCCCCGGCATCACGAGCGATGGCTGGCTCACCGAGAACGAGCAGCTGGCCGCGCGGACGTTGCGGCTGCCGTACTCGATCGACGAGATCGTCGGCGAGCTGCACGAGAGCGCACGCCAGGTGCTCGCCGAGGGCGTGACGATGTGCGCGGAGGCGGGCATCGGCGCCGGGCTCATCGCGAGCAGTCCGCTGGAGGCCGCCGCCTACCAACGCGCACGGCTGCCGATCCGCGTGCAGCTCATGGTCTCCGCGCACGTGCTGCACCCCGTCGACGCCGAACCGGCCGACGGCATCGGACGGGCGATCGACCTCGGGCTGCACACCGGCTTCGGCGACGACATGCTCTCGCTGGGAGCCATGAAGCTGTGGACCGACGGCGGCATGATCGCGCGCACCGCGGCGCTGTCCGAGCCCTACGCGGGAACGGACAACACGGGTCAGCTCGCCGACACCGAGGAGTTCATGCGGGCGGCGATCATCGACGGCCACCACGCCGGGTGGCAGCTCGCGATCCACGCCATCGGCGACCGCGCGATCGACTTCACGCTCGACGCCGTGGCCGAGGCGCAACGGCAACGCCCGCGCGCCGACGCCAGGCACCGCGTCGAGCACTGCGGTCTCGTCCGGCCGGACCAGCTCGAACGGATCGCCGCGCTCGGCATGGTCCCCGTCGTCCAGCCGACGTTCCTGTGGGCCTACGGCGACGACTACAGCGAGATCATGGGCGCGGAGCGGGCGCCGTGGATGTACCGCGGGCGGTCGTTCCTCGACCACGGGATCACCGTCGCCGGCAGCTCGGACCGGCCGGTCGCGGACGGGGCACCGTTGCGCGCCATCGAGTTCATGGTGCGGCGCCGGTCCTGCGGCGGCCGCGCGGTCGGACCGGACGAGGCGATCACCGTGGAGGAGGCGATCCGCGCGTACACGCTCGGCGCCGCCTACGCGTGCCGCAAGGAGCACGTGCTGGGCAGCCTCACGCCGGGCAAGCTCGCGGACCTGGTGGTGCTCGGCGACGACCCGCGCACGAGCGACGCGATCGCGGACATCCCCGTGCTGGCCACGATGGTCGGCGGAAACCTCATGACTCAGCGATCTTCTTGATCGCGGCCAGCCGCCTGTCCCACTGGGAGGCGAGCGAGGCCATCCAGGTGGCGGTGGCGTCGAGCGCGCCGGACCGGACGGAGAAGTTGTTCTCCCTGCCGGCGCGTTCGGACGCCACCAGCTCCGCCTTCTCCAGCACGGCCAGGTGCTTCACGATCGCCTGCCTGCTCACCGGCAGCTCCGTCGCGAGCGCCGACGCGGACACGGCGCCCTTCGCCGCGATCAGGTCGAGGATCCGCCGGCGCGTCGGGTCGGCGAGCGCGGCCAGCACGTCGCTGACGACATCAGTCCTGGCTCGGCTCACTTCTCGAGGTACTCCCGCAGCTCGTCGAGTTCGTGGCCCCAGCCACCGGCGTTGCCGGACGCGTACCGCTCCCGCTCCTCCGGCGGCAGGTCGAGCCCCGTGAACCCGCTCTCCACGACCCGCAGCAACGTCGCGCCACCGGCCTGGGTCGTGAGCGTGAACTCGACCAGCGTCGCGTTGCCGGGCACCGGATCCGGTCCGAGCGGACCCGACCAGCGCCACGAGAGGAACGACTCGGGCTCGACCTGCTCGATGATCGCACGCCCGGTGCCGTGCTCAGCCCACGTGAGCGTGATCTCGCCACCGGGCTCCAGCGACGACACCGTCGCGCCGGCGTCACCGAACCACGTGCCGAGGTGCTCGGCGGAGGTCAGCGCGTCCCAGACGCGCTGCCGCGACGCGTTGACCACCACATCGCGCTCGATCCGGTCCACGACCACCTCCTGCAACCCGACGGTTGCAAAAGACTACTGCAGGTGGAACGTGGCGGCCAGCGTGGTGAGCCGGTCGGTGATGTCGGCGTGGACGTTCGTGCGGCGAACCCAGTTCTGGCACCCGCTCGACGCCGACGGCGCGGAGCCGAGCGGCGAGACCGCGTCCGTGACGCCGTACTCCAGCCGGTATGCGAGCACCGCGATCGCCGACTCCAGCCAGAACGACGGGTCCGGCGTCGGAATCTCGCCCAGCCCGACCCGGAACCACACGGGCATGCGCGCGTACTGCGAGAGAGCCTCGGATATGCGCCGTGCCGCGGCGTCCCTGATCTCACCGCGAGCCTTGTCCCCCTCCAGAACGGCCTCGGTGCGCCACTGCTCGGCCGCGGCCTCCTCGTCGGTCTCCAGCCGCTCGGCCGCACGCCTGGCGCTCGCCTCGTGGGCGTGGATCAGCCACTCCACCTGCCGAACCTCGTGCGACAACGCGTCCCGCTCGAACCGCGGCACCCGCCCACCGTCCAACTTGGACCGCGCGTCGTCCCTGCGCGCCTTGAGCCCGTCGAACTCGAGCACCTCCTGCCGCAGCTCGACCCGAGCGGGGTCGGCGAGGATCTCCTGCTCGGCGTCCCACGCCCGGCGCAACGCCTCGACCAGCGGCGCGACCTCGCCCGTCACGGCGTCGAGCTCGGCAGGCTCCCCGTCCCCCGACCCGGACAACCGGCGCTGGAGCACGGTGAGCCGGGCGGAAACGCGCTCCAGCTCCGCCGTGAGCTGACCGACGTGACTGATCAACGTGGCGACCTGCGGCTCGACGACGTCGAGCCGCTCCTTCTCCGTGGGCACAAGACCAGCGAACCGGACACTGAGGACCGGCAAAAGCGGGTAGCCGGTGATTGCACGCGTTAGAGGCCGGGTTCAGCCCGGCAGTGGCAACCACCTCACGCACGGTCACATCAGTGGGTGAACCCGGACAGAACGAGGTATGAATAGAAAATGGCGACCTCCGTTACTGAGACCGAACGCAAGTACGAGGCACCATCGGACGCGAGTCTGCCGGACCTCACAGGGATCACCGGCGTGGCGACCGGCCCGGAGGAGTTCGATCTCGAAGCCACGTACTTCGACACCGAGGACTACCGCCTGGCCCGAGCGGGCGTGACGCTGCGCCGCAGGGCAGGCGGCGAGGACGAGGGCTGGCACCTCAAGCTCCCGGCGGGCGAGGACAGCCGCCAGGAGATCCGGGTCCCACTGGGCCGAGCGGTGAAAACCCCGCCCAAGGACCTCTCCTCACTGGTCCGGGCCCACACGAGGGGCCAGGACCTGGGCCCGGTGGCCGAGATCCGCACCAACCGCCGGCGCTGGCAGCTGACCAACAGCACCGGCGAACTGCTGGCGGAGGTGGTCGACGACGTGGTGACCGCCCAGACCATGGGCAGCTCGACCACCACCTCCTCCTGGCGCGAGATCGAGGTGGAACTGGGCGACAAGGGCGACCGCGACCTCCTCGATGAGGTCGAACGCCACCTGGGCGACGCGGGCATCCACCCGTCGTCCTCGAAGTCCAAGCTCTCCCAGGTGATCGGCGTGAAACGCGACGCCGTCCCCACAACGGGCAAGAAGTCCACAGCAGGCGAAGTGGTCCTCGCCTACCTGTACGAACAACGAGCAGCACTGCAGAACCAGGACCCGCGAGTCCGCAGGAACGAGGACGACGCCATCCACCAGATGCGCGTGGCGACCCGCCGCATGCGCTCGGCCCTCCAGGCCTTCGGCAAGATCGTCGACCGCGAGGCAACCAGAGCCCTCACCGACGAGCTGAAGTGGCTGGCAGCGGTCCTGGGCACCTCCCGGGACCTGGAAGTGCTCCGCGCACGCTTCGAGGACGCCCTCCACGCCCTCCCCCCGGAACTGGTGCTGGGCGACGTGGCCGCCCGCCTGACCCGCCACTTCGCCCCGCTGGAAGCCAAGGCGCACAAGGACTCCGTGGCGGCCCTGGACAGCAAGCGCTACTTCACCCTCCTGAACGACATCGACACCCTGCTGACCACCCCACCCCTGACCAAGGCAGCCAAGGGCAAGGCGAAGGAAGTCCTGCCACGCCTGGTGGAAAAGGCCCGCCACCGCCTGGACGTACGAGTGCAAGCGGCCCTGCAGGCCAACAACAGCGACGAACCACTGCACGAGGCCCGCAAGGCAGCCAAGCGCCTGCGCTACAGCGCAGAGGTGGCCGAACCGGCACTGGGCAAGCACGCAGCGGCCCTCCGCAAACGAGCAAAGGACGTCCAAACCCTCCTGGGCGACCACCAGGACTCGGTGGTGGCCCGCCCAGTCCTGCTGGACCTGGGCAGGGGAGACGAGAACGGCTTCACCTACGGCCTGCTGTACGGAGCAGAGGTGGAGCTGGCGCACAAAACAGAAGCAGCACTACCAGCCCTGTGGCAAAAACTGAGCAAGGAACACCTCTAGCCACAGCAAGGCAAAGGCAAGGCGAAGCCGAGCACGCCCGCTTTTCACAAAGCCGGTGGGTGGTGTGGTCCCGTCACGAGCAGTGCTGATGCGTCTTTGCCGCGCCTGAGGGGTGAGGTCAAG
>JASLAV010000355.1 GCA_030146905.1 Lentzea sp.
CCGCTGAACGGGCACGGCGGCTCGACGCGGTCCGGTGACGGCGTGAGGACCTCCACGGCGTCCGCACGGCAGAACGACCCGCCGTTGTCCTCGTACACCGACACCACGACGCGCTCGCCGGGCAGTGCGTGACGCACGAACAGAACGCGCCCCTCGTGCCGTGCGACGAAGTGCCCGCCGTGTGCGACCGGTCCCACCTCGACTTCGAACGTCCGTCCGGTCCAGTCTTCCTTGGTCGAGCTCATCGGTCGTCAAGTCCCCTTCGGACAGCGCCGGGCGCGATGACGTCCTTGTCCTTGACCTTGACCGACGACTCGAGCTGCCACGGAACACTGGTCACCATCACACCCGGCTGGAAAAGCAGCCTTCCCTTGAGCCGCAACGCGCTCTGGTTGTGGAGGAGCTGCTCCCACCAGTGGCCGACGACGTACTCGGGGATGAACACCGTAACAACGTCGCGCGGGTTGTCCGACCGCACGCGCTTGACGTAGTCGAGAACGGGCTTGGTGATCTCCCGGTAGGGGGACTCGATCACCTTCAGCGGGATCTTGAAGTTCTCCTTCTCCCACTCCGCGACGAGCCTGCGGGTGTCGCCGTCGTCGACGTTGACCGTGACGGCCTCCAGCACGTCAGGGCGCGTGGCCTTGGCGTAGGACAACGCCCGGAGCGTCGGCATGTGCAGTTTGGACACCAGGACCATCGCGTGGTTGCGCGCGGGCATCGTGCGCACGCGCTCCTGCTTGCGGAGCTCCTCGGCGACGGTGTCGTAGTGCTTGCGGATCGCCGTCATCAACGCGTAGATGGCGGCCATCGCGGCGATGGCGATCCACGCGCCCTTGGTGAACTTCGTGATGAGCACGATGATCAGCACGGTCGCGGTCAGCGCCAGGCCGAACGTGTTGATGGCCTGCGAGCGGCGCATCCGCCTGCGCGACTGCTCGTCGGCCTCGGTCTTGAGCAGCCGCTGCCAGTGCTTGATCATGCCGAGCTGGCTCAGCGTGAACGACACGAACACGCCGACGATGTAGAGCTGGATCAGCCGGGTGACCTCGGCGTCGAACGCGATCACCAGGACGACCGCGAAGCCGGCCAGGAAGATGATGCCGTTGGAGAACGCCAGCCGGTCGCCACGGGTGTGCAGCTGGCGCGGCAGGTAGCGATCCTGGGCGAGGATCGAGCCGAGCACGGGGAAGCCGTTGAACGCGGTGTTCGCGGCGAGCACCAGGATGAGCGCGGTGACGCCGGCGATGAAGTAGAAGCCGGGCGGGAAGTTGTCGAAGACGGCGTGCGCGATCTGCGCCACCATCGTCTTCTGCTCGTAGCCCTCGGGGGCGTTCGTGATCTGCTGCGCGGGGAACTCGGCGACGCGCACGTCGGTCAGCTGGGCCAGGATGATCAGGCCCATCAGCATGACCACCGAGATGCCGCCCATCAGCAGCAACGTCGTCGCGGCGTTGCGGGACTTGGGCTTGCGGAACGCGGGCACGCCGTTGCTGATCGCCTCGACGCCTGTCAGCGCCGCGCAGCCGGACGAGAACGCCCTCAGCACGAGGAACACGAACGCGAGCCCCATCAGGTGGTCCGACTCGGCGTGGATCTCGAGACCGGAGCTCTCCGCCCGCATCTGATCACCCATCACGAACCCGCGGAACAGGCCGTACCCGATCAGGCCGAAGACACCGAACATGAAGGCGTAGACCGGGATGGCGAACGCGCTGCCGGACTCGCGGATGCCGCGGAGGTTGACGGCCGTCAGCAGGATGATGGCGGCGACCGCGAACTCCGCCTTGTGCGTCGCCACGAACGGGATCGCCGAACCGATGTTGGCCGCGGCCGCCGAGATCGAGACCGCGACGGTGAGGATGTAGTCGACGAGCAGGGCGCTCGCCACCGTGAGCCCCGCTCTGCGTCCGAGGTTGACCGTCGCGACCTCGTAGTCGCCGCCGCCGGAGGGGTAGGCGTGCACGTTCTGCCGGTAGCTGGCGACCACGGTGAGCATGACCACGACGACGGCGACGCCCACCCACGGTGCCATCGCGTAGGCGCTCAGGCCCGCGACCGACAGCATCAGGAAGATCTCCTCCGGCGCGTACGCGACCGACGACATGGCGTCGGAGGCGAAGACGGGGAGTGCGATGCGTTTCGGCAACAGGGTGTGCGCGAGGCGGTCACTGCGGAACGGCCGCCCGACCAGGAGGCGTTTGGCAGCGGTGGCGAGCTTGGACACGGCCAGAGCGTAAGGGGTCCGCTCACCGGTACGGGCTAATGCTCGGTAGGTTCTGCCCAGAGTTCGCCTGAGGAGGCATGTCGTGCACGTGGTGATCATGGGGTGTGGCCGGGTGGGGGCATCCCTGGCCAGGGCCTTGGAGCGGCTCGACCACCAGGTCGCCGTGATCGACAAGGACGCGCAGTCGTTCCGCAGGCTCGGCAGCGACTTCCACGGCCAGCAGGTCGTCGGCAACGGTTTCGACCGCAATGTCCTGATCGAGGCGGGTGTCGAGCGCGCGGGCGCGTTCGCCGCGGTCTCCAGCGGTGACAACTCGAACATCATCTCGGCGCGGGTCGCGCGCGAGACGTTCGGCGTCGAGCACGTCGTCGCCCGCATCTACGACCACAAGCGCGCCGCCGTGTACGAGCGGCTGGGCATCCCGACGGTGGCGACCGTGCCATGGAGCACCGACCGGTTCCTGCGGATGCTGCTGCCGGAGGGTGCGGCGACCGCGTGGCGCGACCCGTCGGGGACCGTGGCCGTGCTGCCGATCGAGGTCGCCGAGTCGTGGGTCGGGCGGCCGGTGCGCGAGCTCGAAGAGGCGATCGGCGCGCGGGTGGCGTTCGTGATGCGGTTCGGCACGGGTGTGCTGCCGGATCCGGCGACCGTCGTGCAGGCCGATGACACCATCTACGTGGCGGCACTGTCCGGCACGATCACCGACGTCGCCGCCGCGGCGCAGCAGGCACCGGAGGAGAGCTGATGCGGGTCGCGATCGCTGGCGCGGGCGCGGTGGGGCGCTCCATCGCGCAGGAGCTCGTGTCCGACGGGCACCAGGTCATGCTGATCGAACGGGACAGGGCGCACTTCGACCCGAACTCCGTCGAGCAGGCCGAGTGGGTGCAGGCCGACGCGTGCGAGCTGTCCTCTTTGGAGGACGCGGGCATGCAGCTGTGCGACGTGGTGATCGCCGCGACCGGTGACGACAAGGTCAACCTCGTGGTGTCCCTCCTGGCCAAGACCGAGTTCGCGGTCCGCCGTGTCGTCGCACGCGTGAACGACCCGACGAACGAATGGCTGTTCACCGAGTCGTGGGGCGTGGACGTCGCCGTGTCGACGCCGCGGCTCCTCGCCGCCATGGTCGAGGAGTCCGTGACGATCGGCGACGTCGTGCGGCTGATGACGTTGCGGCAGGGTCAGGCGAACCTCGTGGAGATCACGCTCGACGAGTCGACGCCGTTCGCCGGTCGTGCCGTGTCGGAGCTGACGCTGCCCCGCGACGCCGCGCTGGTGACGATCCTGCGCGGCGGGCGGGTCATCGTGCCGCAGCCGGACGACACGCTTGAGGCCGACGACGAGCTGCTGTTCGTCACCACCGCGGCCGTCGAGCAGGACATCAAGACGGCGCTGGGCTACTGATACCCCGGTGTCAGACCTGGTTCCAGTAGTGGAAGGCGCCGGTGTGGCAGTCCCACAGCTGCACCGAGGCGCCGTTCCACCAGTTGCCGCCCGAGATCTCGACGCACCGGTTGCCGCCGAGGAAGGACCGCATCCGGCCCACCTCGTAGTCGTGGGACGCCGGTCGGTAGAACATCTGGAAGAGGTTGTCCCCTGCCCAGCAGTCGGACATGTGCAGCGCGGCGCCGTTGTCACCGTTGCCCCACGCCGCGCTCAGGCACTTGCCGGTGGTGGAGTTGCGCAGCTTCAGCCCGTCCCAGTACCAGCGCTGCGTCTGGGCGCCCTGGCAGTCGACCATGATCACGCCGGCGCCCTCGTGCGCCGTCGAGGCGGTCAGGCACCTGTTGTTGTGGCGCGACAGGATCTGGAACCCGGTCTGCGCGCCCGCCGTGGTGGACGAGGTGGCGAGCAGGCTGCCCGAGACGACCGCGAGTGAGGCCAGGAGCGCGATTTTCCGCGTAAAAGGTTTCATGCGGTTCACGAGGCCCGCCGCACACCGCCTGATACACGGCTCGCCCCTCCACATGCACACGGCCGGCGCTCCCCTGGGGAAGCGCCGGCCGTGTGGAAGCGGGACCGGTCAGTCGCGGGACCTGTCGCGAGCCTCGCGGTCGGCCCGGTGGAGCTCGTCCATGTCAGGGGTGAGCAGGTCGTCGGCTGTACGGGCGAGCACGTCGTCCACCTCGGCCCGCTGCGCGGCCTCGGCCTCCGCCGCCTCTTCGGCCGCCTTCAGGCGCTTGTCGGCCCTGCGGACCGCCCAGACCGTGGCGAGGAGCGCGATCGCCATCAGCGGGTAGCCCATCCCGAGACGGGCCACCGCGAGCCAGCCGACCTGGTCCTCGTCGTAGAGCCAGCGCTGGACCACGAAACGGGCGAAGAAGACCAGCGCCCACACGAAGGTCGCGATGTCGTAGTCGCGGACGGTGGCCTTGTCGGCGCGCCAGGAGCGGTCCCTGCCGTTGAGGAACGTCCAGATCACGCCGGCGAGCGGCCAGCGCACGATGATCGACAGCAGGAACGCGCTGCCGTAGACGACGCTCTGCCAGATGCCGAAGAGGAAGAATCCCTTGGCCTCGCCCGTCTTGTAGGCGATGAACGCCGCGATGCCCACGCCGAAGACGGCGGAGATCGCGGGCTGGACGGTGCCCTTGCGCACGGCCAGGACCACACCGATGACGACGGCGGCCGCGAGGGCGCTGATGATCGCGGCCATGAGGTTCTTGGCGGCGAAGTTGACGATCACGAAGACGAGGACGGGCAGCGACGAGTAGAGCATGCCGCTCACCCCGCCCATCTGCTCGAGGACGGTGGGCTGCTTTTCTTCGGTCTCAGCTGAAGTCATGAAGCGTTCTGCAACTCGTAATAGGGGTTGTAGAGCACCTTGCGCCCGTCGCGCACGGCGATGCGGCCCCGGGCCTTGATCGTCCGACCAGGCTCGATACCCGCGATGCGACGGCGGCCGAGCCAGACGAGGGTGACGCCCTCGGTGCCGTCGTAGAGCTCGGCTTCCAGCGTGGCGGCCGCGTCACGGGGACAGAGCTCCACGCTGCGGAGCCTGCCGAGGACGGTGACCTCCTCGCCGGATCTGCAGTCGCAGGCCTTCACCGCGCCGACGGCCTCCGCTTTCCGCGACAGGTCGTCCGCGTCGAGCTCGGAGACGTCGCTGGTCAAGCGACGCACCAAGCGGTGCCAATAGCCGCCCATCCCCGACTCCTGCAGTGCTCTGGTGGCCCGTGGTGTGGACCGTCTGACAGTGAGGGTACGCACGAGGCACGACAATCCCGGGTGTGCCTTCCGAGACCGTCCTCCTCCTGCCCGGAACCGCCTCGGACGAGGTGTTTGTCCGTTCTGTGTTCACCGAGCCGTTGTCGCAGGTCGGCGCCGTTCTGACCGCCCCGCGCGTTCGCACACTCTGTGAACGGTTGACGGCCCTCGAAAATGCCTGGGAAGGCCACCCGATCGTGGTGGGAGGCGTCTCACTGGGCGCGCACGTCGCCGCGCGGTGGGCGGCCCGGAATCCGGACAAGTGCGCTGGTCTCGTCCTCGCCTTGCCCGCGTGGACCGGTGCCGCGAACGGCGCTCCCGCAGCCCTCGCCGCCAAGGCCAGTGCTCAGGTGGTCGCGACCCACGGCCTGGAAACGGCGCTCGCCGGCACGACCGGCTGGTTGCGCGACGAGCTGGCGAGGGCGTGGCGCGGTTACGGCGACCAGCTCGTGCCCCACCTCGAAGAGGCCTCCGAGTCGGTGGCGCCGACGCTCGACGAGCTGAGGTCGCTGACGGTGCCGACGGGAATCGTCGGGTGCACCGACGACCCGGTGCACCCGATCGCGGTCGCACAGCAGTGGGCGCAAGCCATTCCACGCGCCGTGCTCGTCACCACGACCCTCGACGCCTACCCGCACGCGTTGGGGCGTGCGGTGCAGGCGTGGCAACAGGCGCGTTAGCCCTGCTGCTGCTGGATGTGGCGGGCGATCGCCTCCGGCAGCTCGATCGGCAGCGGGGTCCGGGGCGGCATCGGCTGCTCGCCGCGCACGACCACGGTGCCGCGCAGCATCTCGCGCAACGCCTCGGAGTTCTGCTCGAAGTGCTCCTCGGGACCGGCGGCGACACCGCGCAGCATCCAGCGCGGCCTGTCGATGCCGACGAAGAGGATCTTCACGCCCTGGTTGCGCGCGGTGATCTCCTCACCCCACTCGCCGTTCTCGCGGTTGATGCGGGCGCCGTCCTCCTTGAGACCGGCGATCAGCTCGGCGCCGACCTCCTTCCAGAGGTCGCCCGACTTCGGCGCGGCGAACGCGCTGACCGTCAGCTGACCGACGGACGTGAGGACGTGCACCGCGCGCACGGCACCGTTCTGCTGGTCCATCTCGACCTGCAGCTGGGCCTCGTCCGGCATCGGCAGCAGCACCGACCCCAGGTCGAGCCGCTCCACGTCGTCGTCGGGCGCCACCGCCGAGTCCCACGGGCCTTCGACGTCGTCGAGGTCGTCGTCGTGCTCCTGACCGGTGTCGACCGCTCCCGAGGAGTGACGGCCGCGCTTGCGGCGCCTTCCGAACATGCCCTACCCCTCCGTCTTCGTACTGGCGAACACCACGTGCCCACCCGTCGAGCCATAGCCTCCCGCACCGCGCTCCGTCTCCGGCAGCTCGGTGACCTCCCGGAACACCGCGTGCTCGACGCGTTGCACGACGAGCTGGGCGATCCGGTCGCCACGCGACAGCGCGATCGGCTCACGGAGATCATGGTTCACGAGGCAAACCCGGATCTCACCGCGGTAGCCGGAGTCGATCGTGCCGGGCGTGTTGACCACGCTCAGCCCGGTCCTCGCGGCCAGGCCGGAACGGGGGTGCACGAACCCGGCGTACCCCTCGGGCAGCGCGATGGCGACACCGGTGCCGACCACGGCGCGCTCGCCTGGTGGAATGACCACGTCCGACGTGGTGACCAGATCGGCGCCCGCGTCGCCGTGACGGGCGTAGGCGGGCACGGGAACCCCCGGATCGAGCCGGGTCAGCAACACCTCGACGCTGGACACGGCGGGCGAGATTACCCTGACGACGTGAGTGAGACTGCCGTGACCGCCACTACGACCTACCGCGAGCGCCTGTACGTGACGTGGTGGATCTGGCCGCTGCCGCTGCTGGCGGCCGCGCTGCTGGCCGCCGAGGTGCACATGGGTTTCCCCGGTGTCCGCTCCTGGCTGCCGTACGTGATCCTGCTGCCGCTGACGGTCGTGCTGATCGTGCGGATGGGCTCGACGAAGGTCGAGGTGGCCGACGGCGAGCTGCGGGCGGGCGAGGCGCGCATCCCGCTGGAGCTGCTGGGCGAGCCCGAGATCATCGCCCCGGAGAACCGGCGCAGGGCGATGGGCCCCGAGCTCGACCCCGCGGCGTTCGTCGTGCACCGCGGCTGGGTCAAGCCGCTCGTGCGGGTGCGCGTGAACGACCCGGAGGACCCGACGCCCTACTGGGTGATCAGCACGCGGCACCCGGAACAGCTCGCCGCCGCGATCAGGTCCTGAAGACAGCACGACCGGTTCAACACAACTGGGCGCCACCCGAGAGGGTGAGCGCCCAGCGGCTTCTTTGAAGGACTGCTCAGGCGCAGTCGCGGCAGATGTACACGCCGCCGTTGTCCTCGGCGAGCCTGCTGCGGTGGTGCACCAGGAAGCACTTCGAGCACGTGAACTCGTCGGCCTGCTTGGGCAGCACCTTGAAGGTGAGCTCCTCGCCGGACAGGTCGGCGCCCGGAAGCTCGAAGTTCTCCGCGCTCGCGTCCTCGTCGACGTCGACGACGCCGGACTGCGTCTCGTTCCGCCGGGCCTTCAACTCCTCGAGGGAGTCCTCAGCGAGTTCGTCCGCCTCGCTGCGACGCGGCGCGTCGTAGTCGGTC
>JASLAV010000418.1 GCA_030146905.1 Lentzea sp.
TGTCGCTCGGCTGGATCATCATCATGGGTCTCGCGGTGGCGCTGCCGTCGTGGTTCGTCGGCGGTGTCCTGTACTCGTACTGGATCGGCAAGCGCATCAACGTGCCGGTGCCGGAGGAGATGCTGGCGGCGGCCGAGGCCGCGCGTGAGGACAACAGCGATCGCGAACCGCCGTCGCTCGGCCTGGTGCTCTCGATCATCGGCCTGCCGCTGGTGCTGATCCTCGCCGGCACGTTCGGCTCGATCCTGCTGACCAAGGGCACGCGCCTGTACTCGGTGGCGACGTTCTTCGGCACGCCCGCGGTGGCGTTGACGATCTCGGTGCTGCTCGCGTTCTGGCTGCTGGGTTTCCGGCGCGGCATGACGCGGGAGAAGGTCGCGGAGCTGTCCGCCGCCTCGCTGAAGCCGGTCGCGATGATCCTGCTCGTGGTCGGTGCCGGTGGCTTCTTCGGCGCCGTGCTGGCCGCGACGGGCATCGGCAAGACGCTGGCGACCGAGCTGTCCGGCATCGGCCTGCCGGTGATCGCGCTGGCGTACGTGATCAGCTGCGTCATCCGCATCGCGCAGGGCTCCGCGACGGTCGCGATCGTGACGACCGCGGGCATCGTGGCACCGGTGCTGGCGGACCTGAACTACTCGCAGCCGCAGCTCGCCCTGGTCGTCATGGCCATCGCGTCTGGTTCGATCATCGCCTCGCACGTCAACGACGGCGGGTTCTGGATCGTGTCCCGCTACTTCGGGCTGTCGGTGAAGGAGACGCTCCAGTCGTGGACCGTCCTCGAAACCATCCTCTCGGTCGTCGGTTTCGTGGTCGCGGCGGTGCTCAGTCTGGTTGTCTGACCACGTGCTCAAGAACCTGGTCGGTGTGCTCGTGATCGCGGCGGTGGCGGGGTGCTCCTCGCCACCGCCGGTCTCGTCTCCACCCGCGTCTTCCTCGGCGGCACCGGACAAGACCGCCGTGCTGGCGTGGATCGACCAGGTCTGCGCCGCGGACAAGCCGATCCTCACGGTGAGCGCCGTGGTCCACACGGCCCCCAGGTTCACCCCGGAACAGCAGCCGACGGAAGCCGACCGGCCCGCGGTGGTCGCGTACCTCACCAAGCTGCGCGACATGTACACGCGGACGAAGACGGCCTACGACGGCATCGGACCTTCCCCCGTGCCCCGCGGCGACGAGCTGGTCGCCGGGCACCGCAAGGGGCTCGCCGAGCTCGTGCCGAAGCTGCAGGACCACCTGGACAACGCGCAGCGGTTCCCGCCACAGGGCATCGACTCGCCGACATTGCTGGCGGGTGTCGAGATCATGTCGTGGACGCCGGAGGGCCCCGGCCTCGGCGAGCTGCGCGACGCGAACCCCGTGCTGGAGGAGGCCTACCAGCAGGCCCCGAACTGCACGAGCTAGGACACAAAACAACAATTTCGCACGCTTGACATCCCCGTACCAGCACCTGAGGATCGGGCCCATTGTTCATTTGTGTTCGATGTGAACGGGGCCCGCATGAGCAACACGGAGGTCGTGCACCTGCACGACAACACCTCCAGCGTCGTCATCACCATCGAGGGCGCGGATCTGCCGGTCGTGACGCACTGGGGGCGGACGCTCGGAGACCTCGACGAGACCGCGCTGCGCGGGCTGGTCGGCATCGTGTCGTGGACGAACCCGAACAACACGCCCGACGTCCCGGTCCCGCTCGCGCTGCTGCCCGACGCCGGCGCCGGGTACGCCGGTCGCCCCGGCCTGCGCGGTCACCGCGGCGGCGAGCACTTCGCCCCCGCGCTGAAGGTGACGTCGTTCTCGGGTGAGGACGGCTCGATCTTCCGCTACGTGGCGTCGGACGAGGCCGCCGAGCTGACCGTCACCGGCACCGTCGAGCTGCTGGAGTCCGGCATGCTGCGCGTGCGGCACGTCGTCCGCAACGACGGCACGACGCCGTACGCGTTGGAGGGCCTGGAAACCGCGCTGCCGATCCCGGCGCACGCCGCCGAGCTCCTCGACTTCACCGGGCGCTGGAGCCGTGAGCGCGCACCGCAACGGCAGGCGTTGCACCACGGTTCCTGGGTCCGCGAGAGCCGCCGCGGCCGCACCGGGCACGACGCGACCATCGGGTTGCTCGCCGGCACGCCCGGCTTCTCGTTCCGCGACGGCGAGGTGTGGGCCGTGCACGTGGCGTGGAGCGGCAACCACGTGACGTACGCGGAGAACCTGGTCGACGGCTCGCCCGTCCTGGGTGGCGGCGAGTTGCTGCTGCCGGGAGAGATCACGCTGGCGCCGGGCGAGGAGTACGAGTCGCCGTGGCTCTACGCCGCCTACTCCTCCGAGGGCGTCGACGGCATCAGCGCGGCGTTCCACCGGCAGCTGCGGGAGCGGAACCTGCGCCCGCGCCCGATCGTGCTCAACACGTGGGAAGCCGTCTACTTCGACCACGACCTGGCGCGCCTGACCTCGCTGGCCGACACCGCCGCCGCCATGGGCGTCGAGCGGTTCGTGCTGGACGACGGCTGGTTCCGCCACCGCCGCGACGACACCGCCGGGCTCGGTGACTGGTACGTCGACGAGACCGTGTGGCCGGACGGGCTGACCCCGTTGATCAAGCACGTCCGCGCGCTGGGCATGGAGTTCGGCCTCTGGTTCGAGCCGGAGATGGTCAACACGGACTCGGACCTCTACCGCGCCCACCCGGACTGGGTGCTCGGACCGCGCCCCGGCGTGCTGCCCCCGCCGTCGCGCAACCAGCAGGTGCTGAACATCGCGCACCCCGAGGCTTACGCGTACATCCTCGACCGCGTGTCGTCGGTGTTGTCGGACAACGACATCGCGTTCGTGAAGTGGGACCACAACCGCGACCTGATCGGCTCGCGCGTGCACGACCAGACCGCCGCGTTCTACCGGCTCCTCGACGAGCTGCGGCTGCGGCACCCGCACGTGGAGATCGAGAGCTGCTCGTCCGGCGGTGGGCGGATCGACCTCGGCGTGCTCGACCGCACCGACCGCGTGTGGACCTCCGACTGCAACGACGCGCTGGAACGCCAGCTGATCCAGCGGTGGACCGGTGTGTTCCTGCCGCCGGAGCTGATGGGCGCGCACGTCGGTCCCACGAAGTCGCACACGACCGGACGCGTGCACGACCTGTCCTTCCGCGTCGCCGCGGCGTTGTTCGGGCACTTCGGGATCGAGTGGGACATCAACTCGGCCACCGACGAGGAACGCGCGGGGCTGCAGGCCGCGATCGCGTACTACAAGGACGTGCGGTCGCTGGTGCACACCGGCGTCGTCGTTCACTCCGACCACCCGGACCCGGCGGCCTGGGTGCACGGCATCGTCGCCGCCGACCGGTCGGAGGCCCTGTTCGGCTACGTCCAGCTCACGAGCTCGACGCAGACCAAGCCGCGGCGTGTGCGGCTGCCGGGACTCGACCCGGCGCGGACGTACCGGCTGTCGTTCGACGCTCCCGCCGGCCGGCCCCGGCTGACCCAGCGGGGACCCGCGCGCTGGGAGCCGGTGGAGCTGCCCGGTTCCGTGCTGTCCGGCGTCGGCGTGCAGCTGCCGGTCCTGGAACCGGAGCAGGCGGTCCTGATCCGGCTGAGGTGAGAACGGAGAAAGCCCCGGCGGGAAGTCCCGCCGGGGCTCTCCTCTCCCCTGTTACCGGCCGGCGCGACTTCCGTCGGCCCTGGTGGCCCACCACTTCCCGCCAACGCCCTGCCCGTTGGCCTCACCGCAGACCTCGTCCCCTGCGAACAGGTACTGCGGCCACCCCGCGATGGTGAGCTGTTTCCTCCCGTCCCGCTCGATCGTCCCGACGAGTGAGGAATCCACGCCCTGCACCTGGAAACCCTCGTCGACGAAAGCGGGCGGCCACTGCTCCGCGCACTGACCCGCGCACCTGCTGGCGGGAGGATCCGCGGAGTCGTCGTCGAACCTGTAGAGCGTCATGCCGTCGGAGTCGGTCGCGATGACGCCGAGGTCCGCGACGGTCGCGCTGGTGAGCGCGATCGCCTTGTTCTGCTGGGCCTTCTTGCCGTCGGTGGCCGTCGCGAACCACTTCGCCACCGTGACGCCCTTGGCCTCACCGGGCTTGGTGTCGTTCTTGAACGTGTACTGCGGCCAGTTCGCCACCGTGAGCTGCTTCCTGCCGTCCTGGCGGGTGATCGTCCCGAGCAGTCCGGGGTCGACGCCCTTCACGCGCGGCTGGTCGCCCTCCACGTAGACCGGCGGCCAGTTCTCGGCGCACCCACCGTCGCAATTGGACACCGGCGGCTGTGCCGTGTCGCCGTCGAACCGGTAGAGCGTCAGCCCGGCGTTGTTGGTCAGCACCGCGCCGAGACCCGAGACGACGCCCGTGCGGGCGGCGAGCTGCGTGCGTTCGCCGTTCCTGCCGGTGGCGAACCACTTGCCCTGCAGGCCCTGCCCCTTGGTCTCGCCCGGTTTGCCGTCCTTGGCGAACCTGTACTGCGGCATGCCGTCGACGGTGAGCTGGCGGCTGCCGTCCTCGCGGACGATGCTGCCGACGAGCTGCCGGTCGACGCCGTTCACCGAGAAGTTCTCACCGCTGACGGTCGCCGGCGGCCACGCCGCGGCGCACTCACCGTCGCAAGTGGACTTGTTCGGCTCGTCGCCGTCGAACCGGTAGAGGGTGAAGCCCTCGTCGTCGGTGACGACCGGCCCGAGGTCCTCGATCTCGGCGATCTTCAGCGCCACAGCGCTTTCCTGCTGCTGCGCGACCGGCTTGCTCTCCGGAGCACCGGCGCAGGCGGTCAGCGAGATCAACCCCAGTGCGACGGCCGCGACGCTCTTGCGGATCATCCCCAACCTCCTGGCTCGTGCTCTCCGACGCTCATCACACGTAGGGGGAGCCAGAACGGTTCAAAGCAATTTCTAGAACATCGCGCGCTTCAGCGCGGGTACCGCCGCCGCCGTCCTGAGCACCGTGCGGAACAGGGTCCGCGCCACCGGGCCACCCTCCGCGAACTGCCTGGCTGCACGCAGCGAGTCGCGGACGGCCGCGAAGCCGTAGTCGTACATCTCCGCCTCGTAGGCGCTGATGCCGTCCACGCCACTGCGGGCGAGCTCGCGGGCGAGCAACTGCGCGTCGCGCAACGCGATGTTCGCGCCGATTCCACGCATCGGCGTCATCGCGTGGATGGCGTCGCCGAGCAACGTGACGTTCGTGCTCTGCCACCGCTCGATCGGCTTCGACGACCTGATGCGCCACTGGCTTACCGTCTCCGGGGGCGACGACTCGACGATCCGCCGCAGGTCCGGGCTCCACCCGGTGATCCGTCGCAGCACCGCCGCCCGCAGGTCCTCCCGCAGGTCCAGGTCCTTCGCCGCGTACGCCCACATCAGGTACGGACGCACGTTGTCGAACAGCACCCCGTCGGCGTCCGTGTGCCCGAGCCCGTCGTGGCTCGCCAGGAACATGCCGCACCTGCTCGTCGGCACGATCGAGTTGGCCCTGTGGAGAAGAGCGTGGGGAACCCAGTCGTTCTCGTCGAGGAAGAGCTTTCCCGCCACGGCCACGACGCCGACCTCTTCGGTGCCCGCGTGCGGCAGGTACTGCGCGCGCACGCGGGATCTGATGCCGTCGGCGCCCACGAGCACGTCGCACTCGGCGGTGGTGCCGTCCTCGAAATGCAACGTGATGTGCTCGCCCTCGTCGTACCGCTCGAACCGCTTGCCGAACTGGACGTCCAGCCCGTCGAGCAGCACCTGCCTGAGCGTGATCCGGCTGGCGGAGTAGTGCTTCTCCTCCTCCGGGTCCAGCACGAGCAGGGGCTTGAGCTGTTCGGTCAGGAAGCCGAACCCGTTGTCACTGCTACCCGCACTCCGTTCGAACCACGCCCAGTTCTCCGCGGGCAGGCACTCCCGCAAAGCGGCGGCCCCGTGCGGGTTGATGTGCACCCGATATCCCTGCAGGCGGTCCGTGCGCGACCGATCGCGCTCGTACACCGCCACCTCCACGCCGGCCTTGCGCAACCCGTGCGCGAGGCACAGGCCACCGATTCCCCCACCCACCACAGCGATTCTCATGCCACCGAGTTTCAACCGTGCGGTTGATTAAGTCAACTCATTGGTTGATAAAGGGCCGTCGGCTACCGTGTGGCAGTGGATCAACGCCGCTCTCCCAGCGCCTCGGAACGCAAGCGCGACCCGGAACGCACGCGGGCCCGCATCCTGGAAGCGGCCGCGGCGGAGTTCGGCGCGAAGGGCTACGCGGCCACGCGCACGACGGACATCGCGGCGCGGGCGGGCGTGAACAAGCAGCTGATCTCGTACTACTTCGGCGGCAAAGAGGGCCTGTACAAGGAGCTCGCGACGAGCTGGCACGGCAGTGCCACCGAGATGGCGAGCACGGAACAGCCGCTGGACGAGGTGCTGGCGGGATTCGTGCACACCACGCTCACCGACCACGGCCGGCTGTGGGCGTGGTCGAACCTGGCAGGTGACAGCCCGCCCGTCGACGAGGCGTTCCTGCGCGCCCAGGTCGACCAGCTGCGCGAGCGCCAGAAGGCCGGCGAGCTGCCGTCAGACCTCGATCCGGGGTTCCTGCTGCTGGCGCTGATGGCGGCCGCCGCCGCGCCGCTGACCCTGCGGCAGACGGCGGGTCAGATCACCGGCGAGGACCCCTCCACGCCCGAGTTCGCGACGAAGTACGCGGAGCAGCTGGCCCTGCTGGTGCGGCACCTGTCCGGCAGGGCCTGACCGCGCTCAGGAGTCGCGGCGGCTGGCCGCCTTCTTCTCGAGCAGCTGCTTCAGGCCTTTGAAGCCACCGCGCATCATCAGGTCGTGGTTGCCGCGGAAGAACGGCTTGGCGATCAGCACCAGACGGCGCAACAGGGCCTTGTTGACCACGACCTCCTGGTCGAACACCAGGTCCGTGCCGCCGTCCCTGCCGATGATCTCCCAGCTGGCGAAGCCTTCGATGTCACCGGACAACGTCGCGCGCAGCAGACCGGCCTGCTGGCTCCTGATGCTGTGGCGCACCTGCACCACGAGGTCGAACGGGAGGAACGAGCGGCAGCGGATCTCGCCGGTCTCGTTGTCGATCTTCGTGGCCGACCGCACCTCGTGCCACCACTTCGGGTAGTTCGCGATGTCGGACAGCACTTCGTACACATCGGCTGGACACGCGTCGACGTGCCACGCGCTGCGGAAGCGATAGCGGTTGAGTGACACGGCCGCCATCATCCCGGATACCTCGTCCGAGTGACAGGTTATCGACAGAATTCACAGACGGCCGGGAATTCCTCACGGCGTGTACTACGGCTCTAGTGGGACTTGAGCGTCCCACCAGGCCGCCGGTGTTCACTTGCCGGGGAGCTGAGGAAGCCGTTCCAGGATCCGCAACCAACCGGCTGCCACGACTCGGCGGAGTGCCTGCTCCGACGAGTCGAGCACCTCTGCGGGGCTGAAGGGGTACGCCGTGGGCTCTCCGCGCGACGCCTGAAGGGCGCGCTCGCGGTGGGCCAGCGCATCGAGTGGGATCATCACCCTGCCGCCGACACCTCCTCGTTCTGGAGCACCTGCAGCAAGAACTGCCCCGTGTAGCTCTTCTCGACCTCGGAGACCTGCTCGGGTGTGCCCTCTGCCACGACCATACCGCCGCCGGAGCCCCCTTCGGGACCCATGTCGACGATCCAGTCGGACGTCTTGATGACGTCGAGGTTGTGCTCGATGACGATGACGGTGTTCCCCTTGTCCACCAGGCCGTTGATCACGCCCAGCAGCTTGCGGATGTCCTCGAAGTGCAGGCCCGTCGTGGGCTCGTCGAGGATGTAGACCGTCTTGCCCGTCGAGCGCTTCTGCAGCTCCGACGCGAGCTTCACGCGCTG
>JASLAV010000423.1 GCA_030146905.1 Lentzea sp.
GCCATCGTCGGCGAGGTCCCGATCGACCGGTTGTGGCACGCGGTTCCGGCCTTTCCGACCGTCAGCGAGGTGTGGCTGCGCCTGCTGGAGGCGTACGGCCGCTGAGCGCCCCGGCGTCACACCGGCCGCGGATCGCCGGCCGCCTCGCAGGCGAACCGCAGGCGTCACCGGGCCTGCCGCCGAGGCGGCCGATCGCACGGGCCGTCGCTGTGCCTGCCGGGGAAGGGCGGCCGCTGAGCGCTCCTGGCACTCCACCGGCCCTGGAGCCACATCGCCGGCGAACCCGAGGGTGTCATCGGGCACGCCGGTGAGGCGGCTGGAAAGCACGGGCCGTCGCTGTACCGGTGCTGTGCCCGCTGGGGAAGTACAGCCGCTGAGCGCCCCGGCGCTCCACCGGCCCTGGAACCACATCGCCGGCCGCCTCACCGGGCATGCCGGTGAGGCGGCCGGAACGCACGGGCCGTCGCTGTACCGGGGGTGCTGTGCCTGCCGGGGAAGTAAGACCGCTGAGCGCCCGGCACCCCACCCAGCCCCGGAGCCACATCGCCGGCGAACCCGCGAGCGTCACCGGTCGAAGTCATCGCGGCCAAGACCGCCAGATCGGCATAGGCTGGTGTCATGCGAATCGGAGAACTGGCCCGGCTGACCGGGGTCAGCGCCCGCTCGCTGCGGTACTACGAGCAGCAGGGCCTGGTGCACAGCACCCGGTCCATCGGCGGGCAGCGGCACTACGGACCGGCGGAGGCCTCGCGGATCGAGATCATCCGCCGGTTGTTCGACGCAGGCCTGAGCAGCAGGGTGATCGCCCAGCTGATGCCCTGCGTGGACAGCGAGGGCGTGGAGGTCGCCGAGGACGCCTTCGCCAAGATGACGGCGGAGCGCGGCAGGCTGACCGACGAGATCACCCGGCTCGTCGAGGCGCGAGCCGTCCTCGACGAGCTGATCGAGGTGAACACCCGCTACCGGCAGCAGATCGCCGTCGGGTGAGGGCGGTCAGAGGCTCATGTCGATGACGAGCTTGCCGGTGGCGTGGCGGGACTCGACGAGTGCCAGCGCCTCCTGCGCCCGCGACAGCGGGTAGGTGCCCGTGATGTGCGGGTCGAGCCGTCCGGTCACCATGAGCTCCGCGACGCCTTCGAGGCTCGCCCTGTCGAGGCGGCGGCGCACCGCCACGCCGCCCAGCTCGGTCACCGACTGGTCCCCGACGGAGACGAGCGCCTCCGGCTTCGCCAGTGCGGCGACCTCGCGCAGCGACTCGCCGCCGACGGTGTCGATGACGGCGTCGAAGCCGTCGGGGGCGAGGGCGCGCAGCCGTTCCACGACGTCACCGCCGGTGTAGTCGACGAAGGTCGCACCGGTCGCCGTCACGAGGTCGCGCTTGGTCGTGCTGGCAGTGCCCGTCACGGTCAGGCCGCGGTGGCGGGCGATCTGGGCCACCGCGATGCCGACGCCACCGCCGATCCCGTTCACCAGCACCGACGCGCCGGCGGGCAGGTCGAGCTGGTCGAGCACGTCCAGCGCCGTGGTGCCGGCGACGGGAATGGTCGCCGCCCACGTGTCCCGCAGCTCGTCGGGAATGCGGGCCGTCGACTCGCCGAGCAGCAGCGTGGTCTCCGCGTACGTGCCGGCGAACGTCAGCGCGAACCCGGTGACCCGGTCGCCGACGGACAGGCCGGTCACGTCGTCGCCCACCGCGAGCACCGTTCCCGCGGCCTCCATGCCGAGCACCTGGGGGAAGGGCACCTCACCGTTCATCACGGCGACGGCGCCGGACCTCAGCAGGTGGTCGAGCGGGTTGACCCCGGCCGCCGCGACGCGGATGAGGACCTCCGCGGGACCGGGCACCGGGTCCGGCCGCTCGAAGAACTCCTGGACGTCGGCTCCGCCGAAAGTCTTGTACCCCAATGCCTTGCTCATCGTGGATCTCCTTCACCGCCTGCGTTCCGGCGGTCGGAACGTGGTGATCCCGACGCTATGGGGTGACACCGGTGTCAAGTTCCAGCAGATGTGACGCGGGCAACGCCGCGGTCACAGGTCGGCCAGCGGCACCGGCCTTCCCAGGTGGTACCCCTGCGCCTGGTCGCAGCCGAGTGCCCGCAGGATCTCCAGCTGGTCCGGCTGCTCGACGCCCTCGGCGATCACGGTCAGGTCGACCGCGTGGGCCATGGCGATGATGCTCGTGACGATCGCCTCCGCCTCGTCGGAACGGCCGAGCCCCGCCGTGAAGGAGCGGTCGATCTTGAGCGTGTCGAGCGGCAGGGTGAGCAGCTGGGCGAGCGAGGAGTGGCCGGTGCCGAAGTCGTCGATCGCGAGCCGCACGCCCAGGTCCCGCAACGCCGAGAGGGTGCGGGCCGCCAGCGCCGGGTCCTGCATCAGCGCGCTCTCGGTGATCTCCATGCACAACGAGCTGGGGTCCAGCCCCGCCTTGTGGGTGGCGTTGCGGACGGAGGACACGAGCCACGGGTCGTCGAGCTGGCGTGCCGACAGGTTCACGGTCAGCTGGAGCTCCGGCGCCTGCGCGGCGATCTCGCGGCAGGCGGTGTAGAGCATGTGGGCGCCGACGATGTTGATCAAGTCGCTCTCCTCGGCGAGCGTGATGAACTCGCCGGGGAGGATGAGGCCGTAGCGGGGGTGCGTCCAGCGCAGCAGGCCCTCGACGGCCGTGCGCCTGTTCGTGCGGAGGTCGACGATCGGCTGGTAGGCGAGCCACAGCTCGTCGCCGAGCGGCGCCATGCGCAGGTCCTGCTCCAGCTGCAGGCGGCGCTGGATGCGTTCGCGCAGCTCGACGTCGAAGAACGCGATCCGCCCGCGGCCCTTGGTCTTGGCCTGGTACATCGCGAGGTCGGCGTCGCGGAGCAGCTCGGAGCCGTCGCGGGGGTCGCCGGGATCCGCGAGCACGATGCCCACGCTCGCGTCGACGTGGAGCCTGCGCCCCTCCACGGTGATCGGCCGGTTCAGCTCGGCCCTGACGTGGTCCGCGATGGCCGTCGCCTCGTCCCGGCCCGCCACCCCGTAGGCGATGACGGTGAACTCGTCGCCGCCGAGCCTGCCCACGACGTCGCCGCGGCGGGAGCTGAGGCTCAGCCGCGTGCCGACGGCCCGCAGCACCTCGTCACCGGCGCTGTGGCCGAGGGAGTCGTTGATGACCTTGAACTTGTCCAGGTCGATGAACAGCACCGCCGTGAGCCCCGACCGGTGCGCCCGCTCGCGCGGGCTGAGCCGGTTGATGGTCACGGTGCGGTTGAACAGGCCGGTCAGCGCGTCGTGCGTCGCCTCGTGCTCCAGCTGGGTGTCGATCATGCGGCGTTCGGTGATGTCGGTGAAGGACACCACCGTCGCGGCCGGCAGCTTGCCGTCCTGGCTGAGCGCGCGGGCGCTCAGCGACAGCCAGACGCGGCTGCCGTCGGGCCGGAGCGCCCTGACGATCCTGCCGTGCTGTGACCTGCCGGTCGACCGGGTGATGGCCGACGGGAACTGGTCGAGCGGGATGGGCTGACCGGTCTCGTCGTGCAGTTCGGTCGACGACGCCAGCTCGCCGATCGCCTCGTGCGCGCCCACCCCGAGGATCCGTTCGGCAGCGGGGTTGACGGACTCGACGCGGCCGGTGGGACCGACGACGAGCACACCTTCCTCGATGGCGGCAACCACCGCCGTGAAGTGGCGCTCGGCGCGCCTGCGCGCGGTCTCGTCCGCGCAGATCAGCACGTACCCGTCGTCCATCCTGGCGACCGAGACCCGCACCGACAGCGCCTCGCCGTCGGACCTGCGGTGGTCGGCCTGGACGACGCCGCCGGCCTCCAGGACCGCCACCGGGTCGAGCGGCGCGCCCACGACCTCGCCGATGGGCCTGCCGATCGCGTCGGCGGCACCGCGGCCGTAGACGTTCTCCGCGCTGGGGTTCCAGCTCGTCACGACACCTTCGGAGGTGGTCGCGATGAGCGCGTCGCTCACGTGCGCGACCAGCGCCGCCTGGTAGCGCAACGCCGCCGCTGCCGCCTTCTGCTCGGTGACGTCCCGCATGATCACCTGGAACGCCGGCCTGCCCTCCCAGGTCGTGCGCACGGAGACCGACTCGATGTCGGTCGTGCCCCCGTCGAACCGGATCAGCACGGCGTCCGCCGGGTCGCTCGTGGCGCCGGGCTCGGTCAGCTTCGCGATGCGTTGCAGCATCTCCGTCTGCGAGTCCTGGTGGACGAAGTCGGTGATCGGCCGCCCGATGATCTCGGTGTCGGAGCTCGCGCGCACGAACCGGACCGCCGCCGGGTTCGCGTACACGATCCGGCCGCCCTCGTGCACCACGATCGCCTCCGGCGAGAGCTCCACCAGCAGCCGGTAGCGGTCGGCGAGGTCCGTGAGCTCCTGCTGCTGGGTGTGCCGCCGGGTCACGTCCGCGACGACGCCGACCAGGGCGCGTGCGGAGTCGTGGGCCGACACGCGGGCGCGGAACTGCAGCCAGCGGCGGCCGTCCGGGCTGTCCAGCGGCTGGACCAGCTCGAAGTCCTGCCAGGCCGCTGCCGTCTTCGCGGCCACCGTCAGCGGCTGGACCAGCTCGGCCAGCCTGGCGCGGACGGTGTCCGGCTCTGCTCCCGGCACCCCGACCACCGCGTCGAGGCCCGGCATCCAGCCGAGCTGCTCGTCGCCGAGGTCGAGCCACCACACCACGGCGGCGCCGATCGAGGTCCCGAGGTCGGCCAGCAGCTCGTGGTCGAACCCGGCATCGCCGATCAGGCCGCTCACGTCGTGACTCCCAGATCCAGCAGTCCCTCGTATTCGTGGTGGTGTGGCCATCGTGAAGTCCTACCGCACAGCCGTCCAGAGCCGCATCCGTCTGCCGGGAACATGGTGTGCCGTTATATCGGTAACCGGATCCGTCCGCTTGGTCAGGGGTCGACTCCAATGTCCATTGTAGACTAATGAATCGGTTCACCGCGAGGCGCTCCGGCCGGTTAAGCTGGTGGGAGAGGTGTCGGTCCTCTGTGCGGGGGAGCGGATATGGTCGCGCGAGGTGTGGGGATCTGCGGAATCGGCGTGGTCAGCGCCTACGGCTGGAACCGCGAGGACCTGTGGGACGGTCTGGCGAGCGGGAAAACCGCCGCCTCCGTCGTCCCCGAGCTGGGCAGCACCCCCGGTGACACCGTCTGGGCGGCGAGAGTCGGCGACGACGGCGACCCGCTGGACGGGCCGAGCAGGTTCGCGCAGGCCATGCGGGCCGCCGCCAGGGAGGCCATCGAGGACGCGGGCACCCGCGGCTGGCAGCCGGGCCGCCGGGTCGGGCTCCTGCACGCCGTGGTGCTGGGCGAGGTCGACCTGTGGCGCGACTTCTACGTCACGCGCGGCGGCAAGTTACCGGTGCGCGACTACCTGGCGCTGATGCCGTCCACTCCGATGTCGACGTTCATGCAGGAACACGGTTTCCACGGCCCGGCGATGAACGTCTCCGCGATGTGCGCGTCCGGCAACGCCGGCCTGATCACAGCGAAGGCGTGGCTGGACGCGGGAATCGTCGACGACGTCGTCTTCGTGGCGACGGATCTGTCCCTCACTCCGGAGAACGTCGCCCACTTCGTCCGGCTCGGAGTGGCGATCGTGGACGCGGAGCCGCTCGACGCGTGCCGTCCGTTCCAGCAGGGCAGCAGGGGTTTCGTGATGGGCGAGGCGTCGGTGGCGTTCGTCCTCTCGCGGCGTGCGGCGCGCCCGTACGCCCTCACGCTCGGCGGTGCGATGTCGCACGACGCCTACCACGTGACGTCGATCGACCCGGGGCTCGAGCAGGTCACCGCGTGTTTCACCGACGCGCTGGACAACGCGGGGGTGAGCGCGGCCGACGTGCGCTACCTCAACGCGCACGGTCCCGGCACCGCGCAGTGCGACGCCGCGGAGGCGACCGTCCTGGAGCGGCTGTTCAGGAAGGACACCGGGATCTACTCGGTGAAGCCGCTGACCGGTCACTGCCAGGGCGCCGCGTCGGCGATCGAGGCCGCGGTGACCGCGATGGGGTACGACCGCGGCGTGATCCCGGCACCGCCGGTCGTCGCGACGGGACATCCGGCCCTCCTGGACGGCCTCACGCCGGTCGTGGACGGTCTCACGATCAAGTCGTCGCTCGGCATGGGCGGTCACAACTCGGCCATCGTGCTGGCCCCGCCCGCCTGATCCCGGCATCGTGACCCGGTAACGCGGTGATCACCCCGGCCGACAGTCCAGCTGGGGAAGTCGCGTGAGGACGTTCCGCGCCGGGTGAACAGTCGGGAGTGACGGTGGTGCGCAAGCACGTGCTGGTGGTGGCGGCCCTGTTCGCCGCGGCGTGCACGGCCGAACCGGCTCCGGCGCCGTCGACCACGACCGTCCCGCTCAAACCGCCGACGCTGGTCAACGAGGTGGTGCCGCCGCAGGACGTGATCACCGTCGTGCGGGACGTGGTCGACGGCCGCACCGTCGAGTTCGCCGACGGCACGAAGGTCCGGATCTCCCTGCTCGCCGAGCCGGAGGACTGCTTCGCCGAGGCCGCGCTGAACTTCGCCAGGTCGGCCCTGCTGGCCAGATCCGTCCGGTACACGGGTGTCGCGTTCGGCGAGGTCGAACTGGAGCTGGAGGACGGCACCGACTACGCGGTGCTCGCCGTGCGGCAGGGCGTGCTCAGGCCGGAGGGCGTCGACGGCGGGCCGCTGATCAGCGCGCGGGAAGAGGCCTCCGCGGCCAAGCGAGGCCTGTGGGGACCTCCCTGCGACGGTTCCGGCACCTCCAAGCCCGCACCCACCACCACGACCACGACGGCCACCACCACGCCTCCGCCGCGCCCGACGACCACGACGCCACCGCCGCCCGCGAGGGCCTGCAAGGTCGCCTACCGGGTCTCCGACCAGTGGCAGGGCGGCTTCCAGGCGTCGGTGGAGGTGCGCAACACCGGCACCGACGCGATCGACGGCTGGGTGCTGCGCTGGGCCTTCGCGAACGGCGAGAGCGTCAGGGAGATGTGGAACGCCACGCCGAGGCAGTACGGCCCGGTCGTCAGCGCGGTGAACGCCGGCTACAACCCGAAGATCGCGGCGGGGTCCTCGGTGCAGATCGGCTACAACGGCACCTCACGCGGCTCGCACCGGGCTCCTGGCTCGTTCACGCTCAACGGGGTGCAGTGCTCGGCCGGGTAGGCAGGTCGCCGCGGTCCCCGCGGTCGAAGAAGTCCGCGAGGATCGCGTTGTCCTCGTAACCGAGGGCGGTGGTGGCGATCTCGGCCCTGGTGAACCACCTCAGGCGCTGCCCCTCGGTGAGGTCGACCTCGTCGAGGTCGAGGTCGACCTCGGTCCAGAACGTGTGCTCCACGCCGTACGAACGGGTGGCGGAGACCAGGGGCCGCACGTCGTCGAGCACGACGCCCATCTCCTCCTCGATCTCCCGCGTGATGCACTCGTGCGGCTGCTCACCGGCCTCGACGTACCCGCCGGGCAGGCACCACGTGTTCGGGAACTTGATCGTGGGCTTGTCGTCGCGCAGGTACAGCAGCACCTGGCCGGCCGGGTTGACCATCACGATGTTCGTGCCCTCGTCCACTTGACTCCTAAACGGGTGCTGTCGTGCCGCGCGGCACGTAGCGGGCGGTGGGTGACCAGCGCTGGACGACGGGGACGCCGTCGACCAGTTCGAGCAGGGAGTCCGCCACCGTCGCACCGAACCGGTGCACGTCGACGCTCATCGTGGTGAGCGCGGGGGAGGCGAGACGGCACAACGTCGAGTCGTCCCAGGCCACGAGGCTCAGCCGGGACGGCACCTCGACCCCGAGCGCCGCGGCCGCCGCCAGGCCCGCCACCGCCATCACGTCGTTGTCGTAGAGGATCGCCGTGGGCGGGTGCGGGCCGGTGAGCAGGGACGTCGTCAGCTTCGCGCCCGCCTCCTCCGAGTAGTCGCCCTCGACGAGCACCGGGTCGACGCCCGCCGCCGCGCACCCCGCGAGCAACGCCTCGGTGCGGGCTCGCGTGTGCAGGAGCGCGCTGGGACCGGTGACCCTGGCGATCCGCCGGTGGCCCAGTTCCAGCAGGTGGCCGAGCGCCTCCGCCACCGGTCCCGCGTGGTCGGTGCGGACCGATGGCAGGTGCGAGTCGCCGACGACGACCGCGGGCAGTGCGATCTCCTGGAGCACGGCCGGCCGCGGGTCGTCGGCCACCGGGTTCACCACCACGACGGCGTCGACGAGGCCGCGGCCCGCCCAGCGGCGGTACGCGGCGATCTCGGCCTCGTGGTCGGCCACGACGTGCAGCAGCACGGACAGGTCGCGTTCGGCGAGCCGTTCCTCGATACCGGCGATGAACTCCATGAAGAACGGCTCGACACCGAGCAGCCGCGCGGGCCTGGCCAGCACCAGCCCGACGGCGCCGGTCGGCTCAGCTCGCACCGGGCACCGCGCGGAGGTCGTTGGCGCAGCGCAGCACCAGCGGGCCGGTGAACGCCGCGGGGTCGACGGAGGAGTCCGTGCGGATGTGGAACACGCGGACCTCTCCCGCGAGCATCGGGACCAGCGCGTCGTCGACGACGGCGTCGGGTGCGACGCGGTCGGCCAGGATCGCGACGTCGCGGGCGAACGAGCCGGCGCGCACCTCGACCTCGTACCCGCCGCGCACCGCTTCCGCCCGCGCGGCGAGGGGACTCGGGTCGTACGACAGCTCCGCGTCCTCGCGGAACAGGTGGATCGCGCGGGCCTCGGCGGTCGTCGCCACCACCACCTCCGCGTCGTCGTCCACCGGCGTCAGGAGTGCCTCGTCCAGCTCCAGCGCGAGCACTGACCTGGGCGGCACCGTCCGGCGCAGTCTAGTCAGGTGCGGCGTGACACCCCGGAACGTCTGCCGGTCGAGGGTGATGTGCGCGTCCCACGGTTCGGCGTGGTCGTTGACGGCGATGAGCACGAGGCGGTCACCGCGGGGCTGGAAGGTGAGCAGGCGCGGCGCGAACGCGTGCCGCAGCGCGTACCACAGCGGCTTGAGCCGTTCCTCGCTGTCGATCGCCGCCCAGGACGTGACGGGCCAGCAGTCGTTGAGCTGCCAGACGACCGCGCCCGCGGTGCGCGGCCACCACGAGCGGTAGTGCTCGACGCCGAAGCCCACCGCCCGCGCCTGGTTGAGCTGCGTCGCCCAGTGCCAGTCCTCGAACCGCGACGGCACCGGCAGGTGCGCCGCCAGCCCGCGGTCGAGCTTGCCGTTGCCGTCCTCGGCCTTCTGGTGCGTCAGGAAGCTCGGCGACGACGGCGTCAGCGGCTGGTCGTGGATCCAGCGGGTCAGCGTGGACCAGGCCGGTGGTCCCTGGAACCCGAACTCGGAGCAGAACCGGGGCACGTGGTCGCGGTAGTGCGTGTAGTCGACCTGGTTCCACACCTGCCAGTCGTGCCGGGTGCCGTGGTCCTCGTCGTTGGGATGCAAGCCGGCGACGGGGCTGTACGGGCTGCCAGGGCAGTAGAACCGGGTCGGGTCGAGCTCGGCCACGATGCCCGGCAGCAGCTCGTCGTAGTAGCCCAGGCCCCAGGTCCTGCCGTCGAGCTGCTCCGGCCAGCCCCAGTCGGCGAACCCCCACAGGTTCTCGTTGCCGCCGTTCCACAGCGCCAGCGAGGCGTGCGACATCAGGCGCACGACGTTCTCCCGGGCCTCTGCCTCCAGCTCGCCCCGCACCGGTTCCTCCTCCGGGTACGCGGCGCACGCGAGCGGGAAGTCCTGCCACACCAGCACACCGCGTTCGTCGCAGACGTCGTAGAAGTCGTCGGACTCGTAGATGCCGCCGCCCCAGACCCGCAGCAGGTTGACGTGCGCCCCCACGGCCTGGTCGACCCGCCGGGCGAGCCTGTCCCGCGTGATCCGGGTGAGGAAGTGGTCGTCGGGAATCCAGTTGGCGCCCTTGACGAACAGCGGTTCGCCGTTCACCACTACGGTGAACGGGGTGCCGATCTCGTCGGGTGTCGTGTCGACGGTGATCGTGCGGAACCCGATCCGCTTCCCGGCGCTGTCGAGGAGGACGGACCCGTGGTGGAGCGTGACGTCCAGGTCGTAGAGCGGCTGGTCGCCGTGTCCTGCCGGCCACCACAGGCCGACGCCGGGAACGTCCAGGCGCGCCGTCACGGTCGTCTGCCCCGCGGGCACGAGGACAGTGCACTCGTGGGCACCCACCGAGACCCGCAGCGTCAGGTCCTCGTGTCCGGCGTGCTCGATCCCGGCGTGCAGCTCGACCCTGCCGGTGTCGCCGGTGACCGTCACGACCGGGCGGACCTGGACGAACCTGGCGGTGTGCCAGCGTTCCAGCCGGACCGGCCGCCAGATGCCAGCGGTCTGCAGGTCGGGCCCCCAGTCCCAGCCGAAGCTGCACGCCATCTTGCGAACCATGTTGAACGGGTGGGTGTTGACGTGCGGGCGCTGCCCGAGCGCGGCTTCCACCTTCTCCGCGTGCGCCAAGGCGGACGAGAACGACACCGTCAGGTCGTTGCACCCGTCCACGAGGAGCTC
>JASLAV010000431.1 GCA_030146905.1 Lentzea sp.
TGGTCACCTCGTCTGCCGCGCGTGTGGTTACGCGCTGACGTCGTCGGGAATGGTTATGACTCCCGCATCCAATCACGGAACCGGCGCTCGGGAAGAGATGACAGGGTGATCTGGTTGGGCTGATGGGGCGATAACGCCACCTACCGTCACCAAAGGGGCACGCATGACCGACAAGGCGAAGGTCGACTTCTACTTCGACCCACTTTGCCCGTTCGCCTGGATCTCCTCCCGCTGGATCCTCGAGGTGGAGAAGGTCCGCGACATCGACCTCAGCTTCCACGTGATGAGCCTCGCCGTGCTGAACGAGGGCCGTGACCTGCCCGAGCAGTACCAGGAGCTCATGACCAAGGGCTGGGGCCCGGTTCGCGTGGCCATCGCCGCGGAGCAGAAGTTCGGCAACGAGGTGCTGCCGAAGCTGTACGCCGCGATGGGCACGCGCATCCACAACGAGGGCAACCAGGACTTCACGGAGGTCATCAAGCTGGCCCTCGCGGACGCCGACCTGCCCGCCGAGCTGGCGGAGGCCGCCACCTCGACCGAGTACGACGAGGCGCTGCGGGCGAGCCACCACCGCGGCATGGACCCGGTCGGCATGGACGTCGGCACGCCGACCATCCACATCGACGGCGTCGCGTTCTTCGGCCCGGTGCTGACCAAGATCCCGCGGGGCGAGGAGGCCGGCACGATCTTCGACGGCGCCAGGATGCTCGCGGGCTTCCCGTACTTCTTCGAGCTCAAGCGCACGAGGACGGGCGAGCTGGACTTCAGCTGAGTTCTCCGTCCGGAGGCCTTCTGGGAGGGCTTCACGCCGTCCGCGCTGCCCCGGCACGACGGTGAGGCGTCGCGGGCGGCTTTTCCGGTCGAGGGTCAGTGGCGTCGTGCTCTGGTCTCCGTGACCCAGCGCGGCGCCACTGCCGTTCTGTAGCTGTGCGGCGACGGCGACCTGGACGGGCGGCTCGGAGGTGACCGCGGCGAAGCGGTGTGACACTCTTGAGCTCGTCAGCGCCGCAAGTGTCACACCTGCTTGGAGGGCTCTCGTGATCGAGGTCGTCAACCCCGCCACCGAGGAAGTCATCGGCACGCTCGCCGAAGGCACGCCGGCCGACGTCGACGCGGCCGTGGCCGCGGCGGTCGCGGCGTTCCCCGCGTGGTCGCAGACCTCGGCGGACGAGCGCGCCAAGGTGGTGCGGACGATCATCGACGGCCTGCGGGACCGCGCGGGCGAGCTGGCGGCGACCATGACCCGCGAGATGGGCACGCCGCTGACGTTCAGCCAGAAGGTGCAGGTCACCAACCCGATCGGCATCGCGGAAGGCGTCGCGAGCGTGCTGGAGGGCGGCTACTTCGAGCCGGAGGAGATCGGCAACTCGCTGGTCTTCCGCGAGCCGATCGGTGTCGTCGCCGCCATCACGCCGTGGAACTTCCCGCTGCAGCAGATGGTCGCGAAGGTCGTCCCCGCGCTCGCCGCGGGCAACACCGTGGTGCTCAAGCCGAGCGAGCTCGCGCCGGGCACCGCGGACCTGCTCGCCGAGATCGTCACCGCGGCCACCCCCGACGGCGTGTTCCACCTCGTCCACGGCACCGGCCCGGTCGTCGGCGAGGCGCTGGCCGCGCACGCGGACGTGGACATGGTGTCGTTCACCGGTTCCACCAGGGCGGGACGCCGGGTGTCGGCGGTGGCGGCGGAGACGGTCAAGCGGGTCGCGCTGGAGCTGGGCGGCAAGTCGGCGTGCATCGTGCTCGACGACGCCGACCTCGGCCGGGCGGTCAAGATCGCGGTCGCCAACTCGTTCATGAACAACGGCCAGGCGTGCAGCGCGTGGACCCGGCTGCTGGTGCCGGCCGACCGCCACGACGAGGCTGTCGCGCTGGCGGCTCAAGCCGCCGCGAAGTACGCGCCGGCGGATCCGGCCGAGCCGTCGACGCGCATCGGACCGGCCGTGTCGAAGGCGCAGCGCGACCGCGTCACCGGCTACATCCGCAAGGGTGTCGAGGAGGGCGCGACGCTGGCCGCGGGCGGGCCGGACGCGCCGCTGCCGAAGGGCTTCTACGTCGCGCCGACGGTGTTCGGCGGTGTCACGCCGGAGATGACGATCGCGCAGGAGGAGATCTTCGGGCCGGTGCTCTCCGTCATGCCGTACGCGGACGAGGACGACGCGGTGCGCATCGCCAACTCCACCGTCTACGGGCTGGCGGGCGGCGTGTTCTCCGCCGACACCGACCGGGCGATGAGGGTGGCCAAGCGGCTGCGCACCGGCCAGGTCGACATCAACGCCGCCGCGTTCAACACGAGCGCGCCGTTCGGCGGCTACCGCCAGTCGGGCAACGGCCGCGAGTTCGGCAGGTTCGGCCTGGACGAGTTCTGCGAGATCAAGTCGATCCAGCGGTAATTGAGCTGCGAGTGCGGTCGTGGCGGCGTACTACTGCTGCCATGGCTGACCCCGCGCTGAGCATCAGGACCATCGACGACAGCGACCTCCCCGAGTTCCACCGGGTGTTCGCGTGGTCGTTCCTCGACGAGCCCGTCGGCGAGCACCGCTGGTTGAAGGTGCTGGAGCTCGACCGCACGCACGCCGTGTTCGACGGCGACGAGATGGTCGGCACCGGCGGCATCCTCACCCGCGAGCTCACCGTGCCCGGCGGCGCCCAGGCCCGCGTGGGCGCGGTGACCGTCGTGGGCGTCAAACCGGGTCATCGCCGTCGCGGCATGGCGTCGTTGCTGATGAAGACGCAGCTGAACAGCATCCGCGAGGCCGGCGAGTCGATCGCGATCCTCTGGGCGTCGGAGGGCGGGATCTACCGCCGGTTCGGCTACGGCGAGCACGCGACGAGCCTGTCGATGATGACGATGCCGACGCGGATGCCGTTCCATCCCGGCGTGCCCGTGAGCACGACCCGGATTCGCCAGGTCACGCGCGAGGAAGCGATGCCGTTCATGCGCGAGGTCCACGACCGGGTGCGCCGCGCGCGGACCGGCTGGCTCAGCAGGGTGGAGCAGTCGTGGGAGGTCCACCTCTCCGACGCCGAGCGCGACCGCGGCGGTCTCACGTCCTACCGCTACTGCCTGCACCCGGAGGGCTATGTCGTGTTCCGGGTGAAGCACGACGGGGACAGCGGCGGGCCGAAGCACGAGCTGCACGTGCGCGAGCTGGTCTGCGAGACCGAGCAGGCCTACGTGGACCTCTACCGGTTCCTGCTGGACGTCGACCTCGCGGGCGGCATCTCCTTCTACACGGCCACCGACGACCCGGTCCTGCACATGGTCGACAACCCGCGGAAGGTGCGGCAGGAACTGTCCGACGGGCTGTGGCTGCGGGTCGTCGACCTGGAGAAGGCGCTGCCGCTGCGCCGCTACCAGTCCGATGTGGACAGTGTGCTGGAGGTCGAGGACACCCTCTGCCCGTGGAACGCCGGTCGCTGGCGCCTCACCGTGAAGGCCGGCGAGGCGGTGGTGACCCGCACGGAGGACCCCGCGGACGTGTCGCTCGACGTCGCCGCGCTCGGCAGCGCATACCTCGGCGGCGTAAGGCTTTCCGTGCTCAGGCGCGCACACCGCGTGATCGAGCACACGGCCGGGCACGTCGACGCGCTCTCGATGGCGTTCCTCGGTACGCACGAGCCGCACTGCCCCGAGGTGTTCTGACGGAACTACGACCGGCGTTCACTCGTTGACGGTTTACCTGGTGTGGGAGGTAAAGCCGTGGGCACCATCGTGTGGGTCGTAGTGCTGGTACTGCTGGTCGCGGGTGTGTTCTACCTGGTCAGTCAGAGCAACGCGCGCAAGGCGCGTGAGCTCGACGACGCCAAGGCGGAGGCCCGCCGGTGGGTCGAGCGGCTGGGCGGGCAGGTGATGAGCCTCACGGGCAGCAACACCGCGTCCACCCAGGCGCTGGCGGACGCGTCCGAGCGCTTCACCGCCGCCGGGTCGCAGATGGAGCAGGCCCGCACGATCCCGCAGGCGCGGCTGGTCACCCAGACCGCGATGGAGGGACTGCACTACGTGCGCGCGGCGCGGGAGGCCATGGACATGGACCCCGGCCCCGCGCTGCCGGAGATCGCAGGGCAGAAGCAGGCCGGTGCCGTCAGCGAGGACCGCCGCGTCACCGTCGAGGGCCACCAGTACGCCGCGTCGCCGCAGTCCGGTTCGGGCACGCCCTACTACTACCCCGGCGGCATGGTCGCGGGACGCCCGGTGCCGCGTGGCTGGTACTCCGAGCCGTGGTGGAAGCCCGCTCTGGTGGCCGGCGCGTGGGGCGTGGGCACGTTCCTGCTGATGGACGCCATGTTCTCGGGCATGTACGGGATCGGCGACTACGGCATGGGCGCCGGCGACATGGGCATGGGCGACATGGGCAGCGGCGCCGACACGGGCGACTCCGGCTTCGGTGACACGGGCGGCTTCGACTTCTAGAGCGAGCCGGTCCTCACGGCTGGCAGACGGGGCACCAGAAGAGGTTGCGGCCGGCCAGTTCCGTGGTCAGGACTTCGGTGCCGCAGAGGAAGCACGGCTCCCCGGCACGGCGGTAGACGTACACCTCGCCGCCGTGCCGATCCATGCGCGGCGCCCTGCCCATGGCCCGCGGCATGTGCTCCGGCCGGACGGTGTTGATCTGCCCGACCTTCACGCCGTCCTTCATCAGCACGACCAGGTCGGCCCAGATCGCGTCCCACAGCTCGCGGCTGACCTTGTTGCCGGCCAGCAACGGGTTCACGTTGTGCCGGAACAGCACCTCGGCGCGGTAGACGTTGCCGACGCCCGCCAGCACCCTCTGGTCCATGAGCAGCACGGCGAGGGACTGCTTCGACCTGGTGATCCGCTCGTGGGCGAGGTCCGGGTCGGCGTCGCGCCGCAACGGGTCGGGCCCCAGCCGGTCGCGGATGGCCTTGGCCTCCGCGGAGTTGAGCACCTCGCACGCCGTCGGCCCGCGCAGGTCGGTCCAGTGCGTCTCGCCGGCCATCCGCATGCGGACCTGGCCCACGGGCAGCAGGACCGGCAGCGGCGACTCGGTGAAGGTCCCGTACAGGCCGAGGTGGACGTGCACGACCGCGTCCGGGCCGTAGACGTGGAACAGGTGCTTCCCGTGCGCCTCGGCCCGGATGAGCTTGCGTCCGTCCACGAGGGACGCCGCGAAGCGCCCCTGCGGACTGCTGACGGCCACCGGCCTGCCCGCGTACCGGCGCTGGTGCAGCCGCGCGAGGCGGTGCAGCGTGTGACCCTCAGGCACGCTTGCTCTCGTGGGCGCTGTCCTCGTACGCGCTGACCAGGTCGATGCGGCGCTGGTGCCGCGGCTCACCGGAGAACGGCGTCTTGAGGAACGCGGAGACGATCTCGGTCGCCTCGTCGGTGGTGTGCTGGCGGGCACCGATGCCGACCAGCAGGGCGTCGTTGTGCTCACGGGCGAGCTGCGCGGTGGAGACGTTCCACGCCAGCGCGGCGCGAGCGCCCTTCACCTTGTTCGCGGCGATCTGCTCACCGTTGCCGGAACCGCCGATGACGACCCCGAGGCTGCCGGGGTCGGCGACGACCCGCTCGGCCGCGTCGGTGCAGAAGGCGACGTAGTCGTCCTGGGCGTCGTAGGTGTGAGCACCGACGTCGACGACCTCGTAACCCTGCTCCTTGAGAGCCGTGGACAGGTGGGACTTCAGCTCGAAGCCCGCGTGGTCTGCTGCCAGATAGACGCGCACGTCAAGGAGTCTGACACGCTGATGGGTGTGTTCAGCCAGGAGGGGTACCAGCTGAAGCTGGAGTGGGGAATCGACGGCGTCACCGCGCTGCGGGGCTGTGACGTGCTGGTCGTCGTCGACGTGCTGTCGTTCACGACCTCGGTCGACCTGGTGGTCGGCAACGGCGGTCAGGTGCGGCCCTCGCGCTGGGAGCCCCGGTCGGGCAGGACCCTGCGACCGGCGTCACTCGTGGGAGCCACCGGCGTGGTCGAGCTGCCGTCGCCGAACGGGTCCAACCTCTGCGCGCTCGCGGCCGGGACCGGTGCCCACGTGCTCGCGGCGTGCCTGCGCAACGCCCCGGCGGTGGCGCAGCGGGCCGCCGAGCTGGGGGAGACGATCGGTGTGGTCCCGGCGGGGGAGAGGTGGGGGCTCGACGTCCTCGGGACGGGACCGCGCGAGCTCGGCCCGTTGCGGCCGTGCGTCGAGGACCACCTGGGTGCGGGTGCGGTGCTCGCGGCATTGCGGGGGAGGGCCTCGCCGGAGGCACGGCTCGCGATCGCGGCGTTCAACAACACCGACGTGGCGGCGGCCGTGCGCGACTGCGGGTCGGGGCGGGAGCTGATCGACAACGGGCACGCGGCGGACGTGGACCTGGCGGTCGAGCTCGGGGTGAGCGACGCGGTGCCCGTGCTGGTCGACGGGGTGCTGCGGTGATCGAGATCGCGCCGGGCGTGTCCGTCCGCAGGCACGCCGAGCTGGACCTGACCCTCGGCCTCATCACCGGATCAGGTGATTCGCTCCTCGTCGACGCCGGCATGGACCCGGCGTTCGCGCGCGAGGTCCGCCCGTCGCGGATCGTGTTGACGCACAACCACTTCGACCACGTGCTGGCCATCGAGGCGTTCCTGCCGTGCGAGGTGTGGGCGCACGAGGACTGCGTGGTCGACGCGTCGCTGCTGGAGGACCGGGTCAAGTACTACGAGGACCCCTTCGAGGGCATGCTCGTCGCGCCCACGCACACGTTCCGCGACACCGTCACGCTGGACGTCGGCGGGCGCCGGGTCGACCTGCACCACTTCGGTCCCGCGCACACCTCGCACGACGTGGTCGTGCACGTGCCGGACGCCGGTGTGGTGTTCGCGGGCGACCTGGTCGAACAGGGCGCTCCGGCCCAGGCCGGCCCGGACGCCACACCGTCGAACTGGCGGCACGTCCTGGACCGGCTGCTGGAGCTGGACCCGCGCGTCGTCGTGCCGGGCCACGGGGACCCGGTCGACGCGCGGTTCGTGCGGGAGATGGCTATCCCGGGGGCCACGTGAGGCCGCGTCCGCCGAGGACGTGGCAGTGCACGTGGAAGACGGTCTGGCCGCCGTTCCTGCCGGTGTTGAACACGAGCCGGTAACCGGACTCGTCGATCCCCTCCGACTTCGCGACCTGGTGGGCCGTCGCCAGGATCTGGCCCGCGAGCAGCGGGTCGACGTCCCCGATCGCCTGGTGGTGTTCCTTGGGGATCACCAGGACGTGCGTGGGCGCCTTGGGGTCGATGTCGCGGAACGCGAGCGTGGTGTCGGTCTCGGCCACCACGGTCGCCGGGATCTCGCCCGCGACGATGCGGCAGAACAGGCAGTCGGTCACGCCCGCATCGTATTGGTAGCGCCTATGGGGCCTGATGGACTCTGTTGCTCCCGCCGGGCGGTGGCGAACCATGTCCGGGTGAAGGGTGCCAAGCTGCTGGTCGTGGTCCGGTGCCTCATCAGCTTCGCGATCGGCGTGCTGCTCGTGGTCCTCGCGATCCGCTTCGGTGAGGCGCTGTGGCGCGCGTTCCACTAGAACTCAGCGGACGAAGCAGAACTCGTTGCCCTCGGGGTCGCGCATGACCTGGAAGCTGCCCTGCTCGTCCGACACCACCACACCCTCGCGCGTCGCACCGAGGCTCACCGCCTTCACGACAGCGGCCTCGATGTCGTCGACCTCGAAGTCGAGGTGCAGCCGGTTCTTCACGTCCTTGCGCTCGGGCACCGGCTGGAACGACATCCGCACGCCACCGGGCGGCTCGACGTGCGCCCAGCCGTGCTCGCGGTTCACCGGCTCACCGCCGAGCAGCTCGGCCCAGAACCGCACCAGCCGGCTCGGGTCGTTGCTGTCGACGACGATCTGCTCCAGCCTCACGTCTTCACCAGGTTCTCTCGGGCCCAGTCGCAGCACAGGTCCAGCAGACCGAGCACCTTGCGGCCGTGCGCGGTCAGCTCGTACTCGACTCGCGGGGGATTCTCGTCGAACGCCTCACGCGCCACCGTGCCGTCGCGCTCCATCGCGCGCAACGTCTCGGTGAGCACCTTCGGCGTCACGTGAGGTACCCCGGCGCGCAGCTCGGTGAACCGCCGGCGCCCGTCCTGCAACGCGCGCAACACGTGCGCGGTCCACTTGTCACCGATGCGGTACGGCAGGTCCGCGTGATCGCATTCCACCTGCTCACCCCCGATATCGTTGCGGGAACCGGACGTCGGCACCCTACCGTCGCGCTCATGGCGAAGATCGTTGTTTTCGGAGCGTCCGGCAAGGCCGGCACGCAGATCGCGGCCGTGGCGGAGTCGCGCGGCCACGAGGTCACGAGGATCGGCCGCGACCCCGGCGTGCAGGCGGCGGCCGAGGTGGCGGCGGGCCACGACGTGGCGGTGAGCACGGTGGTGGACCTGTCCCGCGACCCGGCGGAGTTCTACACCTCGGCGGCCAGCGCACTGGTGGCGTCCGGCGCCGGACGGATCATCGTGGTCGGGATCTACCCGCTGCTGGAGACCTCACCGGGCGTGCGGGTGGTGGACTCGCCGGACTTCCCGGCCGAGCACAAGCCGTTCTGCCTCGGCCACGCGGCCGGCGTCGAGGTGCTGGCGGAGTCCGATGCCGACTGGCTGGTGATGAGCCCGGTCGGGAACTTCGGCGGTTCGTCCACGGGCGGGTACCGGATCGGCGCGGTGAACCCCGCAGACGAGCTGACCTACGAGGACTTCGCGCTGGCCGTGGTGGACGAGGCCGAACGGCCCGCGCACCGCCGCACCCAGATCGGCGTCGCCTCGGTGTGAGGCTGCTCACGAGAAAGGCCCGAGCGCGTGAGCACTCGGGCCTTCGTCCTGAGCGGGCGACGGGAATCGAACCCGCGTAGCTAGTTTGGAAGACTAGGGCTCTACCATTGAGCTACGCCCGCGTTGCGGCCCTTTGCGGGGCTGCGGACAACAGCTTAGCGGGTGGCGGTAAGCTGGGTGCAACCGGGGCGTGGCGCAGTTTGGTAGCGCACCCGCTTTGGGAGCGGGGGGTCGCAGGTTCAAATCCTGTCGCCCCGATCGGTTGACGAAAGCCCTCTGCGACGCGCGTCGCCGGGGGCTTTCGGCCTACTTGACCAGGTAGCGGCTCGCCCACGCCGCCAGCACCCGCGCCACGTACGCCGCGTCCGCGCGGTCGGTGAGCAGGTGGTCGGCGCCGTCCAGCGAGACGAACGACTTCGGGTGCCTGGCCGAGTCGAAGATCAGCCTGGCGTTGTCCACGCCCACCAGGTCGTCCTGCGGCGAGTGCATCACCAGCAGGGCGCGGTCCAGCCCTGCGATGCAGGCGGTCTGGTTCTGCTGGTTGATGTCGGTCAGGAAGCCGTTGCTGATGCGGAACGGCCGCCCGGCCAGCAGCACCTCGGCGACTCCGTGGGTCTCGATGTCCGCCTTGGACGAGCCGAGCAGGTGCTCGACGTGGGTCGTGTCGGCGGGGGCGCCGATGGTCACCACGGCGCGCACCTCCGGGATCCGGTGTGCCGCCGCCAGCACCGCCGCGCCGCCCAGCGAGTGTCCGATGAGGACGCTCGGGGCGCCGATCGTGTCGCGCAGGTGGCCTGCCGCGCACACCAGGTCGTCGACGTTGGACGTGAAGGTGGTGTTGGCGAAGTCACCGTCGGACTGGCCCAGGCCGGTGAAGTCGAAGCGCAGCACCGCGACGCCGTGTGCGGCCAGTTCGCGGGCGATGCGGGTGGCGGCCACCGAGTCCTTGCCGCAGGTGAAGCAGTGCGCGAACACGGCGGTCGCCACGACGTCGCCTTCGGGCAGTTCGAGCCGGCCCGCCAACGCCTGTCCGTCGATGCCCGCGAAGACCGCTTTCCGGTTGTCCATGCCCTCTATGGTGCGTCACGTGCGCTACCAGTACCTCGACGCCCGGCTTCGGCACGCGTTCGACGTCGCCGGGCTCGACCGCGGGCAGCGGGCGTTGTTGCAGGGCGTGTTGCGCGCGCTCGACCCCGACGCGCACCTCGGTGAGCACGTCGCGGGCCTCAACAGCGCGTTCCTCGCCGTCACCCGTGCTCGGACCGCGCTGAAGAGCCACGCCACCGAGGACCAGCCGCGGTGGAACCTGCTCCGCCGCATCATCGCCACCTCGCTCGCGTGCGTGGACGCCGCCAAGCCCGCGTACGCCCTCGGCGGTGCGCGGGAGCTGGCGAGGACGCGCAGGGTTCTGGTCAACGTCGACGCGGCCATCGCTGCCAACGGGCAGCGGCTCGATCCGCAGGTGACGGCCGCTGCCGCCGCGAAGCTCGACCCGGACGCGTTGGCCGGCGCGGTCAAGGGGTGGGTCGCTCCACTGTGGAACGGCGTCCCGCTTTCGTTGCGCACCAGGATGATCGCCGAGGTGGCGGTGCTCGTGGCGGTGCGGGGCAGGGACGGCAGGCAGCTGCGCGCGGACCTGGTGCGGTGGCTCAAGAAGCCCGGTGACCTCGCCGAGGTGCTCTGGCCGGAA
>JASLAV010000443.1 GCA_030146905.1 Lentzea sp.
CCCTCGGTGAACAACGCTCGCGCGTACTCCGGCGTCTGGATCAGGCCGGGCATCGTCAGGCCGTCGAAGCTGGTGATCTTCGTGGCCGTCGCCTCCGCCATGGCCACCGTTCGCAGGTTGTCGGACACCTGCACCACGTACGGGTCGAAGGCGTAGCGGTAGCGGGCTCGGAAGGTCTCGAACTGGTCGGTGTCGCGGCCGCACATCATGAAGTACTGCACGAGGTCGATCTCGCTCGCACGCGCCTTGCCCTTCTCGATGTTGGAGACCTTGCTCGGGTCCCAGCCGAGCTGTTCGGCGAAGGCGGCGCCGGTCAGCGTCGTGTGCTTCTCGCGGAGCCGGCGCAGCTCGTCGCCCAGGTCGCGGCTGTAGGCGGTGGAGGTGATCGCGGTCATTCGCCCGACGGTAGGCATTGGCCCTCCTCCACGAACCAGCTCGACGGGGTGAAAACGGTGCTAGGCGGCGAAGCGCCGGGTGTCGCGGTGCGCGGTGTTGGTCCTGGGTCGGCGGGCGGGGTCCAGCCAGGACGGCGGGATGAACGTCGGGGTGCCATGGAGCAACTTCACCTCCCATTCGCTGTGGTGGATCAGGGTGTGGTGGTGGCAGAGCAGGACCGCGTTGTGCACCGAGGTCTCGCCGCCCCGGGACCAGAACCGGATGTGGTGGGCGTCGCAGTGCTTCGGCGGCCGGTCGCAGCCGGGGAAGCCGCAGCCCTGGTCGCGGGCGACCAGCAGGCGGCGGATCGCGGCGGGGAAGGTGCGCGTCTTGCGGCCGATGTCCATCGACTCGGAGCGGCCGCCCAGCACCACCGGGATGACCCCCGCGTTGCAGGCGAGGCGGCGGACCAGGGTGGCCGGGACGCGTTCGCGGCTGTCGAGCGTGGCGAACCCGGTCTGCTCCGCCAGGTCCCGGTAGCTCATCATGAGCGTCAGGGTGACCGGCTCGCCGCCGTGCTCCGGGAGGCGGTCGGCGCGCAGCACCAGGTCGACGAGGTCGGCGAACGCGTCGCCTTCCCGCTCGGCCCGCGTGCGGGGGTCCGGCCCCTCCTCCGCGGTGGTCGGGCGGGGCTTGGCCAGCGGGTCGATCAGCGCCTCGAACTCGGCGCCGCTCACCCTGTCCAGCTTGGCCCACACTTCGAGCTGGTCGCCCTTCCACGCCATGCGCAGGCGGTTGACGGGCGGCGCCTGCTCGGTCTCGCGCGGCTCGGGGTCCTGCTGGTGGAGCCGGTACGCGAGCTCCTTGCCGAACGAGCGGACCGCGCTCGGCTCGTGCTCCCGCGCGAACTCGACCACGGGCTGCTCCGCCTCCGGCGGCAGGTCCGCCATCACCTCGGCGACCGCCGAGACGTGCTCACCCGACAGCTCGCCCGCCGCCGCCGCGACGGCCGTGGCCGGCAGCTCCGGCTCCAGCACCGCGCCCGTCGGGGTGACCGCACGGGTCAGCAGCCCGGCTCGCGCGACCCAGTGCCGCGCGGTCTTCAAGTCCCACCGCACCGCGTGCCGGAGCACTTGCGCCACATTCCCGTAGCCCAGTTCCGACGCGGCACCTCGCTGTTCCAGTTCCGCGATCTTCTGCATCATCGCGCTTTCCAGAACGCGAATTTCCACCACGTCTTCGACGACTGCCTTCAGCAGTTCGCCGGTGGCGAGAAGTCGGAAGTCCTGTTCGATCACGCGTTCGAGATTACCGTAAGATCACGGCATAACAGCACGTCAAGCGCTACACGTTCGAGTGAACGGACTGGCCAAATCCCATAGGCTCCGTTAGTGCGCATCTCTCTATAGGCAGCGCAATCGCCAGAAAGCACACACGACAGAAATGCACGATGCACACAAACGTCTGGAAGACTCGTGAACGTGAGAACGCTTCTCTGGTGCGCCGCGATGACGCTCGTGTGGCTGGGCACGATGGCGTACCTGGCCCTCGACGACCCGGCCTACATCGACCCGAGGTCGATCATCGGTTCGACGGTCGGGTGGGCCGTGGCGACCACGCTGAGCTGGCTGGTGCTGCGCCGCGCCACAGCTCCGAAGCTGTGGGAGATCGCGGTGGTGACGGCGCCGGCCTCCCTGGTGACGCTGGTGTTCGTCAGCGTCGGCGCCGCCTTCGTCGCTCCGCCACCGGGCGCGTGAGAGGCTCGGCGTCATGTTCTCCACGCAGCCGGCCCGGTCCGCCAGGAGGGGTACACCCATCACGCACTGCGCCGCGGCCGCGCTCGTCTGGTACCTCGTGTTCATGGGGGTGTCGTCCGCCACCGGGCGGGGCGCCGACGCGGGACTCGCGCTGGTGATGGCCGTGGTCCTGTGGGCACCGACGACGGTCGTCATGTGGCTGGTGCTGCTGAGGGTCCGGCTGAGGCCGTGGGCGTCGGTCCTCGTTGCGCTGCCGGTCTCCGTCGTGGTGTGGGCGCTGGTCGCCGGGCTCCTGGACACCATGAGCGACGGCCTCAAGCACATGGCCGCCTGAGAAGATCGGGCATGCACTCACACCGGCCGGTCTGGCACTGCCTGGCGTTCGCGGGCGTCTGGTACGCCGCGATCGTCCTGCTGAACCTGTTCGCCGGCGGCACCGGCGAGGCCCTCCGCACCGCGACGCTCGGGGTGGTGCCCTGGCTCGGCGCCTCGGTGGCGCTGATGAGGGTCGGGAACGTGAAGGCCTGGCGCCTGGTCCTGCTGGGGCTGCCGATCTTCTACTTCCTGTGGGCGATCACCGTCGTGGTCGCCTACCGGTTCATCGTGCCGGTCACGGGCTGACATGCGGAAGGGACCGGCGACGGGTGTCACCGGTCCCTTCCGGAGAACGTCTCAGACCGCCAGCAGAGCGCTGACCTCACGACCCGCGAGCCGCGACCGCCCGCCCAGGGCGGCGATCTCCAGCACCACGGACACCCCGGTCACCACACCGCCCGCACGCTCCACCAGCGCGCACGCGGCCTCGGCAGTGCCGCCGGTCGCCAGCACGTCGTCCACGACCACGACGCGCTGGCCGGGCTGGATGGCGTCCGCCGGGAGTTCCAGGGAGGCCTCGCCGTACTCCAGCGCGTACGCCTGGGAGTCGGCGACCACCGGCAGCTTGCCCGGCTTGCGCAGCGGCACGACGCCGTAGCGCCAGCCGTAGCCCAAGGCGGCACCCAGGAGGAAGCCGCGCGACTCGATCGCGGCGATCACCTGGGTGCTGTCGTCGATCTTGTCCTGGAGGGCGTCGACCACGGCGCGCAGGGCGTCGGGGTCGGCGAGGACCGGCGTGAAGTCCCGGAAGACGACCCCGGGACGGGGGAAGTCCGGGACCTCACGCATCAGGTCCAGAGCACGATCCAGTTTCAACGCTGGCGCTTCCCGGTCGGGCGGCGGCGCGCGTCACCGGCCTTGGCGGTGCGGTGGGGCACCGACGCGGCGGCGGCCATCGCCTCTTCCTTGCGCAGGTCGGAGGAGAGCGCTTCGTCGTCGGTCGACTCGATGCCCTGGGCGACCTGGGGACCGGTGGCCTTGGCGCGGCGGGCTGCCACGCGCCTGGCCTGCGAGATGTACTTCGGGTCGCGCATCTTCAGGTCGACCAGCACCGGAGTGGCGATGAAGATCGACGACAGGGCGCCGACGAACATGCCGACGAGCTGGACGAGCGCCAGGTCCTGCAGCGTGCCGACGCCGAGGATGCCGACGCCGACGACCAGCAGGCCGATGACCGGCAGCAGTGCGATCAGCGAGGTGTTGATCGACCGCATCAGGGTCTGGTTCAGCGCCAGGTTCGCCGC
>JASLAV010001094.1 GCA_030146905.1 Lentzea sp.
CCGCGGATCAGGTGCAGGCTGAGGTCGATCGCCGCCGCCTTGCCCGCACTGGTCATCACGCGGCCGTTGTCGACGTAGAGCACGTCCGGGTCGACCTCGACGCGCGGATACCGCCTGGCCAGCTCGTCGGTGTGCGCCCAGTGCGTGGTCGCCCGCAACCCGTCGAGCAGTCCCGCCTCCGCCAGCACGAACGCGCCCGTGCACAACGAGACGACGCGGGCACCTTTGTCGTGGGCCGCCTTCACGGCCTGGACCAGTGCGGGCGCGATGGGCCGGTCCACGTCCTCGATCGCGGGCACGACCACGGTGTCGGCGCGGTCGAGCCGGTCCAGCGGCAGGTCGGGTTCCAGCGCGAACCTGCCGAGACGGACCGGTCCGTCTCCGCAGATCCGGACCCGGTAGTCCAGCTGCGGCGCGGTGAAGATCTCGTACGTGGCGGTCAGCTCGAAGTGGAGCATCCCGTCGGTCACGGCGAAGGCCAGCATGTCCGAAAGTGTACGCATCGTGTCGTTCCAGACACTGGCTCCTCAGCCTGCCCACCCGTTGAATGGTCCACATGGGACACAAGATCGCGGTCTACGGCGCATCGGGACACACCGGCCGTTTCATGTTGGCGGAACTGGAAAAGCGCGGCTTCGAACCGATGCCGTTCGGCCGCACCCAGGCCGCGGCCGACGACCCCGACGCCCTGGACCACGCGCTGGCAGGTGCCGCCGCAGTGATCAACACCGCGGGCCCGTTCGCGGTCACCGGCCTCCCGCTGCTCGCCGCGGCCGAACGCGCGGGCATCCCGTACGTCGACGTGGCGGCCGAGATCGAGGCGAACGCGGACACGTTCGCCCGTGGCGCCTCAGTCCCGGCGGTGCCAGCGATGGCGTTCTTCGGCGGCTTGGCGGACCTGCTGGTCACCACCGCGATGGGCGACTGGACCACCGCGGACGAGGCGCACGTCGCGTACGGCCTCAGCGGCTGGCAGCCCACCGCGGGCACGCTCACCGCAGGCGCGGTCTCCCGCGACCGCAGGGGCGGCCGGCGGGTGCGCTTCCGCGACGGCGAGCTCCAGTACCACTCCGACACCCCGCCGACCCTGCGGTGGAACTTCCCGAGCGGCCCGCGCGAGGTGGTGGGCGAGTTCTCGATGGCCGACGTGGTCACGATCCCCAGCCACCTGGCCATCCCGTCGGTGACCTCGTACATGTCGGCCACCGCGGCCCAGGGCCTGAGCGACGCGGCAGAACGCCAGGAACCGGAAACGTTCGAGGTGGACGTGCGCGTACGCCGAAACGGCGAGGAACGCCGCCTGACCGCGACCGGCAGCGACATCTACGCGGTGACCGCACCCCTGGCCGTCGAGGCGGTCGAACGTCTGCTGACCGGCCGTTTCACCGCCACCGGTGTGGCGTCGGCGGGCCGGATGTTCGAGGCCGCGGACTTCCTCGCGAGCCTGAACCCCCACGTCACGATCAGCTCGACCGTGGCGTAGGCAGGCGACGGGACGCGGTCAGGCGTCCCAGCACCACGGCGAGCGACACGACAGCCACCGCCGCCCCCACCGCGAGCCCCGCCGGCAGCAAAGTCCACTTGGCTTCACTGCCCGCCACCATCGCGACCGCCCCGGCCCCACCGATCGTGACACCGAAGAGCACGCCGATCGTCGCGGTCGCCCCCGCCTGCCACGCCGCCACCCCGCGGATGATCACCGGTTGCGCGCCGACCGCGGCGAGCACCGCGAAGTCGTCCTGGAGCTGGCTCGTCGACAGCCCGATGCCCACCGCGATGATCACCAGGCAGAGCAGGACCAGTAGCGGCACGATCAGGCGGTTGATCAGGTTGACCACTCGCGGCCGCGAGTCGCCGCGCTCGACGACCAGCTTGCCCGCCAGTACCCGGCCCTCCGAACCCTCGAGCAGGGTGGCCCTCGCAGCGTCCTCCGCCGCCTCGGCGGGCAGCCCTGGCGAGCGGAAGAGGTAGGAGTAGTTCTGGGTCAGCGGCTCCAGGCCGTGGCCTCGCGCGGTCTGCTCGGTCATCAGCACCATCGGCGCGCGGCGGAACCTCTCGTTGCCGACCACCAGCGCCGGCACCCGGATGTCGACCTCGGCGTACTCCGGCACCTCGGTCCCGGTGCCCGGTGTCTGCTGGACCGCCCCTTTGACCAACACCTGTCCGTCCGCGACCAGCGCGGGGTGCAGCGCCAGCGCCGACCCGGAGGTGATCGCACGCCGCTCGTCGTCGCTGAGTGGTCTGCCCAGCAGGTCGTCGGCGTCATCCACCGGCAAGATCGCCGCTTGCGGTGTGAACGAGCCGAGCGACGGCGACGAGACCCGCACGGAGCCGGGCGGCAGCCCTTCCCGCGGGCTCACCGCGATCGACCGGAACGCGGCGGCGCCGGACGCGCCGAGCTGCTGTGCCGCGCGGTCGAGCACGTCCGGCCCGACCGGTGAGCGGGAGTTGAACACGGACGTGTTCGTGGGCGACTCCGGCACGTATGGCTTGTAGCCGGGGTTCGCGGCCATCCCGGTGAGGTAGAACGTCATCGTCGTGGCGACTGCGATCATCGACGCGATGGCCGTCGCCAACGCGGCGGAGCGGCTGGGGGTGAGCGCGGTGTCGCGAATCGCGAGCCGCGCGGGCACCCGCAACCGCCCGCCCGTCGTCAGCAACCGCGGCAGCAGCACGGTGAGCAGCAGCCCGCCGCCGAAGATGCCGAGCAGCACGCCGATCGGGGCGAACGTCTCGCGGCGGACCAGCAGACCGAACGCCATCGTGGCGAGGCCCAGCGCCAGCAGTCCTCCGCCTGCGACGGCCAGGCCACGGCGCGACCTGGCCGTGACGGACTCCCGCCCGTGCAGGGCGTCGGCTGGACGCCGCGTCGCGGACGATCGGCTCACCAGCGCAGCGCTCACGACCGTCGCGCCAACCGCCAGCAGCACCACCTGCGCAAGCAGGAGGCCCGGGACGACCAACCCCTCCCACCTGGCCTTCGTCGCCTGTTCGAGCGTGCCGCGCAGGAGCACTGCGGTCAGCACACCACCCACGACACCGATCACGGCCGCGAGCAGGCCCACCACCAGTCCGTGCGCACAGGCCACCCCGAAGCGCTGCCGAGGTCCGGCGCCGCTGAGCGCGAGCAGACCGTAGAACCGGCGCTGGCGCCGGGCGGTCGTCGCGAACACTGCCGCGACGATCAGCGTGATCTCCAGCAACGAGCCCAGGAAGACGCCGAAGAAGAGACTGCGGTTGCTCTCCTCCGTCGACAGCAACACCAGTCGCTTGCTGATGACAGTGGCGCCACCGGCGATGGAGCCCGGCGGTGGCGCGTTCTGGCTGACCGACACCAACCACGACAGGCTCGGTGACGCTTCCGGGGTCGCCGTCAACGCGCCGACCACGTCCTCAGAACCGGGGAGCACGACGAACGCCGCGTCCAGTTCCCGCGGGTCGAGCTGCACGCCGCTGACGACGAGCGGCCGCTCCAGCCCCGCGACCGTCACCTGGCCACCCACCGCGACGACCAGTCGCCGGGCGACGGCCTCGGACAGCGCGACCTCCCCGGATGAGGCAGGGCGGCGGCCGGACACCAGCGTGTACAGCGGCGCGGTCAGCGGGCTCGTGGTGTCGTGCAGCTGGACCGTCACCGGCACCTCGCGGTCACCGGCCCGTGCCGTCGAGCCGGCCTTCACCATTGGCTCGAGCCGCGAATCAGGCCCGAACGCGGTGACCAGATCCGCGCGCGAGCGGTCAAGTCCCTCCGCGAACGGTCCTGGGCTGTCGATCATCACACGCAGGTCCGCACCGCCGAGCTCACGGGCGATCCTCGCCTCCGGGCTCGCGGTCGAGGACGCGTCGGCGGTCAGGTAAGCGGTGATGCCCAGGATCGGCAGGGTGATCAGGATCAGCACGAACAGCGAGGACAGCCGCTGGGCCGCGATCTCCCGGCGCGCCAGCCGGCAGGCCAGCAGCAGGAACCTCATCGGATCATCCCCGCGCCGGCGTGCTCGACCAGACCGTCGCGCAGGTGGATCGTGCGGTGTGCGCGCGCCGCGACCGAAGGCTCGTGCGTGACGACGATCCCGGCCGCGCCGGCCGCCACCCGCCGCACCATCAGGTCCAGGACGTCGGAAGCCGTCTGCGAGTCGAGCGCCCCGGTCGGTTCGTCGGCCAGGAGCACCGAGCGGCCACCACCGAGCGCCCTCGCGATGGCGACGCGCTGCTGCTGCCCACCGGACATCTGGTCGGGGAAACGCCGTGCGAGCTCACCGACCCCGACGCCGCGCATCGCCTCTTCGGCCTCCGCCATGGCCCTGCGACGGGACACGCCGTTCAGCTCCGCGGGCAACGCGACGTTCTCCACAGCGGTGAGCGTGCGGATCAAGTTGTAGTTCTGGAACACGAACCCGATGTGTTGCCGACGGTGGCGATAAAGGTCCTCTTCGGACATTTCCGCGAGATCCGCTCCTACGACGGCCACCGAACCCGCGTCCGGCCGTTCCAGGCCACCGGCGATCAGCAACAGCGTCGATTTGCCGGAACCGCTCGGTCCCATTACCGCGACCAACTCGCCTCGCCGCACTTCGAGGCTGACGTCCCGCACAGCCGGAACCGTCGCAGCACCACGCCCGTAAGATCGTTTCACTCCGCACAGCCTGACAAGTGGAGCTGCAAAATCCGTCAAGTCGGCACACCGCCTTGTTCTCGCTCACGGCTCAGACGCCGCACCCCGGCGGCCACCGTATCGCATTAGTGAAGTTTTCCACCGCTCAACGAATTCCGCGGGACCGCTGAATTCGGACCTGATCGACCTGGCCGGACTCGGCGAGGCGGGCTCGGCCGGACGCGGACCGGACGAGCCCGCCCCCCGTCAGCTGACCTCGACGGTGACCGTGCTCATGTCCCACCAGAAGGCGCAACCGCCCGTCCACAGCTCCATGTTGTTCCCCGAAACCCAGTCGGAGTACTGGTCAGGACCACCGTTGCACCAGCCGTGGATCCGCAGCTGAGACCCGTTGTTCGTGTTGCAGCCCCAGGCATGACCGCGGTCGGCGTCGACGACCTCCTTGTTCGAACAACCGCCACCGAGCACTCCGAGGTCGCCCGCGCCCGCGTTGGCAACCGCGTTGAACGACAGCACCGCGCCCGCCGCGATGGCGAGCACCCCCGCGGCCTGGCCGATCTTCAGCCGTTTGCTCTGAACCGACATCCCATCACCCCTCATCTGATCCGTCGCACCCTTCCGGGGCGCCGGACCAGCATGGAACCCTGACCATAAGGGAATCTTTCAACGACCTTGAAAGAGACCGCAGGTCCACTACGCTGTGCGTCGGGGTTTGAAACAGCATGATGACTGGGGGGTCACGCATGCCTTTTGACTTTCGTCTGTTCGGCGCAGTGGAAGCGGTTCACGACGGCAGATTTGTGAATATCGGCCCGCGTCGGCAGCAGTACGTATTGGCAGCGCTTCTGGTGGACGCGAACAACGTTGTGCCTGTTGATCGACTGGTGGAGCGAACTTGGGGAACCAACCCGCCACAACAGCCACGCAACGCCTTGTACACCTATCTGTCCCGTTTGCGAAGCATTTTCGCCGACGCCGAAGACGTCGTGCTGGAACGCAGGGGCGGTTACCTGTTCCACGTCGACGACAGCGCGATCGACCTGAAACGGTTCGACCACCTGGTCCGGCAGGCCGGCAGCGCCGCCGACGACGAGGCCGGGCGACTGTTCAACGAGGCGTTCGCGCTGTGGCGAGGCCTGCCGTTGCACGGCCTGGACACGCCGTGGGCCAACGAGGTGCGGGATGCCGCGCTGCAGTCGAGGAACCACGCCGAGCTCGACTACGCGGACGTCGAACTGCGCCGCGGGCGGCACGCGGACCTCGTGCTGCGACTGTCCGCGCGGGTCGGGGAGCGGCCTTTGGACGAACGGCTCACAGGCCGGTTGATGCTCGCGCTCTACCGGTGCGGACGGCAGCACGAGGCGCTGGAGCAGTACCGGCACAGCGCGACCCTGCTGGCATCCGAACTGGGGATCGACCCCTCTCCGCCGTTGCAGGAGCTGCACCAGCGGATCCTGGCCGCCGACCCGGCGCTCGCCCTGCCCGGCGGTGAGGCCGAGTTCCGATGCACGCCTGAGGTCGTACCGCGCCACCTGCCCGCACCGCCCTGGGGGTTCGTCGGCCGTGAGCGGGCACTGGCCGCACTGTCCGACGCGCTCGCGGGCCCTGGCGACGAGGCCCGCACTCCGGTGGTGATCGGGCCGGGCGGGATCGGCAAGACGTGGCTGGCGCTGCACTGGGCGCACCAGCAGTCGGCCCGGTTTCCCGACGGCCAGCTCTACCTCGACCTGCGCGGCTTCACCCCGGGAAGCGAGCCCCTGTCGCCGGAAACCGCGGTGCGAGAACTCCTGCACGCGCTGGGCGTGGACCCGGCCAGGAGCCCGACCGGCCTGGCCGCGGGCGTCTCGCTCTACCGAAGCATGCTCGCGGAGCGGCGAGTGCTCCTCGTGCTCGACAACGTCAGGGACGCCGCGCAGGTGATCCCGCTGCTCCCCGGCAGCCGTTCCTGCGGCGTCGTGATCACCAGCCGGGACCGTCTGGGCGGTCTGGCGGCAGGACACGGCGGCTTCCCGGTGCGCCTGGGCCCGCTCTCCGACACCGCGGCACGCCGCCTGCTGGAGGTGCACCTGGGCGCGAACCGCGCCGATGCCGAGGCGGACGCCGTCTCGGCGTTGCTGGAGAGGTGCTCACGACTACCGCTGGCACTGCGAATCATCGCTGTCCGTGCCGCGGCGGCCCCCGACTTCCCGTTGTCGGCACTGGCAGAGGAGATGCGTGACGAACGCACCCGCCTGGACGCGCTCACCGTCGGCGACGACGTGGCGGACTTCAGGGTGGTGCAGTCAGCGACCTATGCGGCCCTGAGCGCCGACGCGGCACGCCTGGTGGGCTTGGTGGGTCTGGCACCGGGCAACGAAATCGGCCTGTCCGCGGCCGCCGCACTGGCAGGCCTCTCGGAACCCCGGACGCGCGCGTTGCTGCGCGAGGCGGTCAACACGCACCTGGTCGACCAGCCCGCCCCGGACCGCTACCGCATGGAGGACCTGGTCCGCCGATACGCCGCCGAACGAGCACGCGGCGAACTGCCGCCGCCCTACCTCCGGTCGGCCCTGCACCGCCTGCGCTCCCACCGCCCGAAGCCCACCGCGGACCACCTTCGCCGCACCCCCTGCACCACCCCATAACCCGCTGACCAGCTCCAGGACGTCAAGCAAGCACCCAGGGCATCCACGCCACCAGCGAGGACGCAAAAGCCCTCAAGCCTCGGGGGGACTGGGGGTCACACCCGGAACGAGGGACGGCGAGCCCCCCGTTGGGGCGCTC
>JASLAV010000534.1 GCA_030146905.1 Lentzea sp.
GTCCGGCATGTCCCGCATCGGCCCCGTCTACACCCCGCCCGAGCACCGCAGGCACGGCTACGGCGCGGCGGTCACCGCGGCCTGCGCCTCCTGGGCGAAGGAGAACGGCGCGGAGCACGTCGTCCTCTACACCGACCTGGCGAACCCGACGTCCAACTCGATCTACCAGCGGATCGGGTTCCGGCCGGTGGTCGACTCGGCGGAGTTCGTGTTCACCCCGGCCGGTGGCTGAGACCGGTCAACGGCTCCAGCGGATCCCTCGACACGACACGCCCCCGCATGTCGTTCATCGATGTTGTCGAGAAGCGATGCCCCCGAGGACGTCGCGCGTCACGGGCCGGTTGCGGGCGTGGGAGGAGAACACCAGGGACGTGGTCGTGTCGCCGTACCGCTGGGCCTGCTCCACGAACTCCTCCAGCTCGACCATCGACCGGCACACCACGCGCAGCAGCCAGCAGTCGTCCCCGGTCACGTGGTCGGCGTCGCGCACCTGCGCCAGCGTCACCACCCGCTCCCGGAACCGGGGCGTGTCCAGGCTGCGCACCCGCACCCGGACGATGGCCTCGATCGGCAGCCCGAGCCGGTGCGTGTCGACCACCGCGACGTACCCGGTGACGATCCCGGCCTGCTCCAGCCGCCGCACGCGCTCGGTCGTCGCGGGCGCGGAGAGGGAGACCCGCTTGGCCAGCTCGGTGAACGTCATCCGGCCGTCCCGCTGGAGCAGGTCCAACAACTTCCAATCCAGATCGTCCAGTTCCACCGTGGAATCGTAAGCGGAACGCGGACAACGCCTGGAGTTCCGCATGGGGAAGAACACGCTGGTCAGCCACCATTTACCCATGACCAACGCGCTCCGCTTCCCCGCCGCCGACCCCGCTGCCGCCGCCGCGTTCTTCGCCGCGGAGCTGGCCTTCGAGGCCGACCCGGACGACGTGGTCCGCGACTTGGCGGCAGGCGCGACCGAGGGCTTCCGGCTCGTCGAGACGCGCAGCCCCGAGGCGTTCGCGCGGATCCGCATCCCCGGCGCGATCAACCTCCCGCACTGGGACGTGGACGAGACCACGACCGCCGGCTGGGACCGCGACCTCGTCTACGTCTGCTACTGCGAGAGCTTCGAGTGCAACGCCGCCACCAAGGGCGCGCTCGAGCTGTCGCGGCTCGGGTTCAAGGTGAAGCGGCTGGCCGGCGGCATCACGACCTGGCACGCGTCCGGCTACCCGGTGGAGGGTGACGCCGTCGACGCCGGCGCGGCGCGAGGCGTGGGCCTGCACGGGATCTCCTGCGACTGCTGACTACCCTCGGACGGGTGACTCGCCTGCTCGTGCTGCAACCCGACCACGACGACCCGCCCGCCCGCCTCGGCGAGTGGTTGACCGCCGCCGGGGCGGTGCTCGACGTGGTGAAGCCCCACGAGCAACCGCTGCCGGCCACGCTCGACGGCTACCAGGGCGTGGTGTGCCTGGGCGGTGCGATGGGCGCGCTGGACGACGTCGCGCACCCGTGGCTCGCGGACGTGCGCAAGCTGCTGTCCCACGCGGTGTCGAAGCGGGTGCCGCTGCTCGCGATCTGCCTCGGCGCGCAGCTGCTGGCCGCGGCGACCGGCGGGCAGGTGCGGCGCAGTCCGCAGGGGCCCGAGATCGGCGTGCAGCTGGTGGCCAAGCGGGACGCGGCGAGCGGCGACCCGCTGTTCGGCGAGCTGCCGTGGACGCCGGACGTGCTGCAGTTCCACGAGGACGAGGTCGGGCTCCTGCCGCCGACGGCGTTGCTGCTCGCGTCCTCCCCGAAGTGCGCCAACCAGGCGTTCCGGGTGGGTGATCGCGCCTACGGCGTGCAGTTCCACATCGAGACGACGCCGGACATGGTCCTGGGCTGGGCCGCGGGGCACCCCGAAGTGGTGGCGGAGGTGCGTCCGGGGCTGCTCGACCCGGAGCGGCTCGCGGCTGGTCACGAGGACATCCGTGAGGTGTGGCAACCGTTTGCCGAACGATTCGTGCGCTTGGCGGCCGGTGAGCTGACGATCCACCGGAGCCTGCCGCTGGTGTGACGAACCTCCACCGAAGGGTGCGTTCACCGTTCGGACAGGTAGCGTTCACCTAGTCGTTGTGAGTGTTCATCGACCAGACGGGTAGCGTTTACCTTCGACTGTGTCGATTCAGTTGGAGGAATCAGCGTGGATGCCTCGCTCCTCGTCATCATCGTGGTCATCACAGCTCTGGTCTTCGACTTCACCAACGGCTTCCACGACACCGCGAACTCGATGGCGACCTCCATCGCCACGGGCGCGCTGAAGCCACGCACGGCGGTGGCCTTCTCCGCGGTGCTGAACCTCGTGGGGGCGTTGCTGTCGGTCGAGGTGGCCAAGACCATCTCCGGGGGGATCGTCGACGACGCGAGAATCACGCCCGCGATCGTGTTCGGCGGGTTGATCGGCGCGATCATGTGGAACCTGGTGACCTGGTACGTCGGGTTGCCGTCGAGCTCGTCGCACGCCCTGTTCGGCGGCCTGATCGGTGCGGCCTGGGTCGCGTCGGGCGCGGACGCGGTGCACTTCGCGAAGGTCGTGGACAAGGTCGTGGCGCCCGCCATCGCCGCGCCGCTGGTCGCGGGGATCGTGGCGCTGCTGGCCACCTACCTGACCTACCGGTTGACCAAGCGGGCGCGGAAGTCCGTGGCGGACAAGGGCTTCAAGGCGGGCCAGATCGCGTCCGCCGCGCTCATGTCGCTGGCGCACGGCACGAACGACGCGCAGAAGACGATGGGCATCATCACGCTCACGCTGATCACCGCCGGGACGCTCGCACCGGGCGCGGAACCGCCGCTCTGGGTGATCCTGAGCGCGGCCATCGCCATCGCGCTGGGCACCTACCTGGGCGGTTGGCGGATCACGAAGACCCTCGGCTCGGGCCTGACCACGATCGAGGCGCCGCAGGGCTTCGCCGCGCAGACCAGCGCGGCGACCGTCATCATGGCGTCCTCGCACCTGGGGTTCGCGCTGTCCACGACGCACGTCGCGTCCGGCGGCATCATGGGCTCCGGTCTCGGCCGGCAGCGCGACGGCGTGCGGTGGGGCGTGGCGGGGCGGATGGCGTTGGCCTGGGGGCTGACGCTGCCGGCGGCGGGCCTGGTCGGCGCGCTCGCGGGCAAGATCGCGTCCCTGGGCACGGCGGGCGTGGTGGCCGTGGCGGTGGTCGGCATGGGCGTGTCGCTGGTGATCTGGCTGCTGTCGCGCCGTGAGCCGGTGCGGCCCGAGCACGTGGTGGACGAGATCGCGGCGCAGGCCGAGACGCACAAGGTGGCGGTGTGAAGATCGACTGGGCGGCGTTGGGCGCCGTGTTCGGGGTGAGCCTCGTCGTGGTGCTGGGGCTGGTGCTGCTGTTCTCCGGCGGGCTGCGCGCGCTGTCGGCGCGGGAGGCGGCGCAGGAGCGGCAGGCGTCTACGGCGTTGCCGACGGCCGTCGCGGTGGCGTGCCTGCTGGCGTGCGCGACCGTGGTGTTGTTCGGCATCTACTTGATCGTGGTGGGCTGACGCCTTTTCCGGTGTCCGGGCGGGTTACGGTGTTCGGCGATGACGGATCCAGCCCGCCTGCCCACGTCCCCCGCGAGGTTCGGCCTGACCGAGGCGCGCGGGGGTGAGCACCTGCGTGCCGCCGGGTGGTGGGAGGGCCGGAGGCCGAGCGAGGGCAACGAGCCGATCCTGGTGGCGTTGTCCCGCAGCCCCGACCCGGACCTGGCGCTGCTCGGGATCGACCGGCTGCGCGCCGCGCTCGGCGACCGGTGGCCCGAGCTGGACCAGGCGCTGCGGGACGGCGAGGCGTTGCGCGGCCGGCTGCTGGCGGTGCTGGGCTCGTCCACCGCGCTGTCGGACTTCCTGGTCGCCAACCCCGACCGCTGGCGCGACCTGGTCGACGCCGAGCCGGTGGACGCCGAGTCGTTCGCGTCCACCCTCGTCGCCGCGGTCGAGGGGCTGACCGGCGCGGACGCGGTGCGGGCGCTGCGGGTCGAGTACCGGGCGCTGCTGTGCCGGATCGCCGCCGACGACCTGGCGC
>JASLAV010000539.1 GCA_030146905.1 Lentzea sp.
GAGGGGATGCCCAGTTCGTAGAGGTCCATGACACCGAAGTCGCCGGGAACGATCAGGGCCACGGATCCAGCGCTCATGGGCACCAGCCTATGGCAGGAATTTGGTGAAAGGGGTCATTCCGGTCACTGGTTGGGTTGATCACCTGTGGCGAAGCTGGACGCATGACTTCTGAAGCGATCACCGTGCTGGGCACGGGCAATCTCGGGCACGCTGTGGCCGAGGCGTTCCTGCGCGACGGTCACCCCACCACTGTCTGGAACCGTTCTGTCGCAAAGACTTCGGGGCTCGCGGCGCTCGGGGCGACTGTGGCGTCCACTGCGGGCGAGGCGGTCGCCGGCGCTGATCTCGTGGTTGTCGTCGTGCTGGACCATCGCGCGGCGCAGGAGGTTCTGCGCGGGGTGGACGTGCGCGGGCGGGCGTTGGTGAACGTCACCTCCAGCACCGCGGAGGAGGCCGGGGAGATGGCCCGCTGGGCCGCGGAGAACGGTGCTGAGTACCTGCACGGCGCGGTGTACGCGGTGCCCCAGACGATCGGCACCGCCGAGTCGTCCGTCAACTACAGCGGCTCGGCGGTGGTGCACGAGCGTTGGCGGAACCAGTTGGCGTTGCTGGGAAAGGTCACGTACCTGGGGGCGGACGCCGGGCTCGCCTCCGGGTACGACGTGGCGATCCTCGCCGGGATGTACGGGCTGATCGGCGGCTTCCTGCACGGTGCCGCGCTGGCGCGGGCCGGCGGCATCAAGGCCGCCGAGCTCACGCCGCTGATGTTGTCCTGGCTGACGGACATGCATCCGGCGCTCGTCAGGTTCGCCGAGGAGGTCGACAGCGGGAACTTCGCCGGCGGCGAGTCGAGCCTGGCCATGAACCAGAGCGGGCTCGGCATGCTGGTCCACGCCACCGAGGCGCAGGGTGTTCCCTTCGCTGCGCTCGGATCGCTCAAGGCGTTGGTCGACCAGCAGGTTGCCGAGGGGCATGGCGCGGAGAGTCTCGCCCGTGTTGTCGAGTCGTTCGGAACCGTTGCGTCACAACGGTTTGCGCGCGGCTAGCAGGAACATCAGCGGGGCTGCGAGGAAGTCCCCGTTCCGCAACTCCGCCAGCCACCGCTCGCCGTCGGCGCGGTCGATGGCGCCCGCGCGGATCGCGCGTTCGGTGTTGCGGGTGAAGGTGAAGACCTCGTCCGCCTCGGTGAAGTCGTGGAACACCGGTGCTGCCGTGTGCACTGCCTCGACCTCGAAGCCCGCCGCGCGGGCAAGGCGTGCCAGCTGACGGCCGATCGTGGCGTTGCGGACCATCGTCGAACACACGAACCGGTTGAAGGCCCTGTTCATCTCCAGGTCGCCGTCGACGGTGAGCGCGTCCCAGTCCGGTTCGCCGAGCCGCAGCAGGCCGCCGGGCTTGAGCACGCGCAGGAGCTCGGCCAGGACGGCGGCGGGGTCGGCGACGTGCTGCAACGCGCGGTCCGTCCTCACCCGGTCGAACGTGGCGTCGCCGAACGGCAGGGCGTGGCCGTCGGCGAGGTGGATCTCGACGTGCGGGCGGTCGTGGAACCGTTCGTTCGCCGCGTCCACCATCCGCGGGTCGATGTCGACGCCGACCACGCGGCCGGACTCCGTGACGGCGCTTGCCATCGACGGGAGGTCGGCGCCGGGGCCGCAGCCCAGGTCGAGGACGCTGAGGCCTGGCCTCAAGTCGAGCAGGTCGAGCAGTTGCCGCTTGTAGTCCGCCGCCACCGCGGCGACGTTGTCCATGTACGCGGCCTTGTCGGGGCTGGGCACCCCCAGTGCGTTCGCCATGGACCCCAATCAACCACAGGTGCCGGCCGACCAGTCGGTGATGACCCAGCCCGCGTTGACCTTCTCGACGACGAACAGGCCCAGGCGCGGGCCGCCCTCGACGGTCAGGGCGCAGGAGTCGATGGTGACCCTGGTGGAGGCCGGGGTCTTGAGCATGTCGGGCGGGAACATGACCTGCTGGTACTTGTCGACGCTGGTCACCTGGCCCTTCAACGTCTTCACCGCTTCGGCGCAATCGCTTGCGCCGTAGGCGTTCGCGAACTTCTGCCGGGTGTCGTCGCGCAGGAACAGCGTGCAGGCGCGGGTCGTGTCCGCGAACGAGACGTGCTTGTAGAACATGCCGACCGTGCCCTGCAGCCCCGCGGGCGCGGACAGGCCCTGGGCGGGACCGGTGACGCCGCCGCTGTCCTGGGCGATGTCGCCGGGGTCGTCGGTGCTGAAGAAGTGGTTGTAGGCCCACATCGCCGAGAAGACGACGAGGAGGAAGAACAGCGCGCGCCAGAAGATCCGGCTGCCGAGCACGACGAGCCACCACCGCTTGCCGTGCGGCGCGAACGGCTGGGGCGCCTGGCCAGTCGCCTCCTGGTAGCGCTGGTACTCCTGGAACCGCTGGAACTCCTGGAACTGCCGCAGCTGCTCCGGATCCATCTGCGGGGCAGGCGGCTGCGGCGGCTGCGGCTGGCGGGGCGCGAGGTCCTTGCCGGGCTCGTCGGTCACAGGTCACATCATGCCGATTTGGATGGCCGCTACACAGTCGGCTAGTCTTTTCGTGGTTCTACCGAAGACCGCAGGTTTTCTCCGCGAGGAGAACGAAGGCCCCGTTGCAACACGGGCGGCCCGCGCAGGGAGGACGAGGCAAAGCTTCTTGTGACGCCCCGTGCTGCTTGTGCGCGTGGGCGTTTTTGTTGTTTCGGGACCTTCTCACAGCTGGCGGTCTAACCCAGCCCAGAGAGGAGGCGATCATGGCGAAGCCCAGCAAGGTTACGGCGGTCGCTGAGCTCGCGGACCAGTTCCGCACCAGCTCGGCAGCGGTTGTCACCGAGTACCGTGGCCTCTCCATGGCGCAGCTCACGACGCTGCGTCGCGCTCTCGGCGCGGGCACCAAGTACACCGTCGCGAAGAACACGCTGGTCAAGCTGGCCGCTGCGGACGCCGGTATCGAGGGCCTCGAGGCCCTCATGTCCGGTCCGACCGCCATCGCGTTCTTCGAGGGCGAGCCCGTCGACGCCGCCAAGGCGATCCGCGACTTCGCGAAGGACAACAAGGCCCTGATCATCAAGGGCGGCTACATGGATGGCCGCCCGCTCTCGGTCGACGAGGTCGCCGC
>JASLAV010000546.1 GCA_030146905.1 Lentzea sp.
GGCGACACCATCAGGGTGTCGCTGTCCGCATCGCCGGTGGAGGAGGTCAAGGTCGGCGCGCAGATCCTGGAGTCGCTCGGGTTGCGGCCTCGGGGACTCGACATCGTGTCGTGCCCGTCGTGCGGCCGGGCCCAGGTCGACGTGCACACCCTCGCCGAGCGGGTCACCGCGGCACTCGAGGGGTTCCCGGTGCCGTTGCGGGTGGCGGTGATGGGCTATGTGGTCAACGGTCCCGGCGAGGCCCGTGAAGCCGACATCGGCGTCGCCGCCGGCAACGGCAAGGGCCAGATCTTCGTCAAGGGCGAGGTGATCCGCACGGTCCCGGAGTCGCAGATCGTGGAGACCCTCCTGGCGGAGGCGGCCCGCATCGCCGAGGAGATGGGCGTGGATGTCAAGGCGTGACCGGAAGACCACGGCAAGGCGGGCTTGTGACGACGTGCAGTTCACGCACGAACGCGCGAACTGCACGTCGCGGACTACCGCGCGTCAGTCCACGGTGTCACAAGCGACACGTGGGGGCCACGAATCCGTTCGCAGGATCTCGAGGACGAAAGCCCGCGAGACCAGCGCGACGCGGTTCGGCGCCTGCAGCTTGTCGGACATGACGCGGACGTGGTAGTCGATGGTCTTCGAGCTGAGGTACAGCTCCCTCGACAGCCGCCCGCTGGAGAAGCCGGCCGCGACGCCCTCCAGGATCCTGGCCTGGACGGAACTGAGGGTCCAGCAGGCGGTCTGCCGGGCGGAGCCCGAGCGATGCGCGCAGTTCTGCGTGTCGTTATGCCCGTTGTACATGGCACCCATCCATTCCCGTACAGCCGGCCAGGTCAGGAGCGCAATCGGAGAGGTACGGAGCGAGTAGGTGCCGGAGCACGTCTCAGCCGGTCATGTGACTTGAACATCATCATTTCGAGCACATCCAATCCTGGGCAGGAGGACCACTCTTGTATCCACAGTGGAGCGATGGGGGGGAACGAACTTGACAACGTTGACGCATGACACCGCGACCGCGGCGGCGGCCGCGGACGCGCTGCTCGCGACCGTGCACGACGACCTGGGCAGGTTGCCGGTCAGCGCACAGCTGGACGCGGTGCTGTGTCTGCTGGAGGCGGCCCGGCAGGTGCTGCACACCGTCGGCCGGGCGCCCGGTGAGCTCGCCGGCGAAGACCTCGACCACCTTCGCGCGACCATGCGCGCCGCGTCGCTCTCGGTGCGCAGCTACCTGTGGCAGGCAGGTGACGGTGGTCCCGGCTAGCCGCGCACCGCCTGCACCTGTTCCGAGGTCGCGCGGCGCAGGTCCGGCAGGAAGGTCATGAGGATCGCCGCGGCGGCCATGAAACCCGCGCACACCAGCAGACCGGTGCCGAACCCGGAACCCGCCGCCAGCACGCCCAGCGTGAGCGGGGCGAACGCGGACACACCACGCCCGATGTTGAAGCAGAACCCGGCACCGGTCGTGCGCACCCTGGTCGGGAACAGCCCGCCCAGGTACGCGCCGAAGATGCCGGCGTAGGCCGCGAAGAAGGCGAACATGGGGCCAAGCCACAACAACGCCGTCCGGTCGGCCGCGACCACGTACAGCGGCAGGGTCAGCGCCACGCCCGCCAGCGACAGGACCAGCGCGTTCTTGCTGCCGATCCGGTCGGCGATCAGGCCGAAGACGTTGTAGCCGACGAACATCCCGAGGTTGAGCACCGTCAGGAACAGCGCGACCGTCGCGGCGGGGATGCCCTTCTCGGCCTGCAGGTAGGTCGGCAGCCACGTGGACGCGCCCCACGCGCCGAACATCGCGAGCGCGGCCACGACCGCGCCGAGCACGGTGCGCTTGCGCAGGTCCGGGGCGAAGATCTCCGTGACCTTCACCGGCGTGGTCTTCTGCTCAGCCCATTCTGCCGACTCGCGGAAGAACACGCCGACGATGACCAGCGGGATCACCACGCCCACGCCTCCGAGGAAGAACAACAGGCGCCAGTCGGGCAGCAACGCGCCCGACAGCACCGCGGCGACCACTCCGCCGACGGGGAACGAGCTGAGCACGAACGCGATCGCACGACCCCGTTGCGCGGCGGGCCAGGTCTCGACCACGTAGGTCGACACCACTCCCCACACCCCGCCGAGGCCCATGCCGGCCAGGAAACGCAGCACCACGAAGACCGTGAAGCTCGGCACCACCATGATCGCCGCGGTGAACATGCCGAACACCGCGAGCGACACCATCAGCGCCCGCTTGCGGCCGTAGTTGTCGGCGAGCCAGCCGACGGTCACGCTGCTCACACCGATGCCGAGCAGCGTCGCCGTGGCGAGCAGACCGCCCTGCGTCGTCGTCAGTCCGAGATCGGCGCGGATCACGGGCAACGCGAACGACAGCAACAGGATCTCCAGCGCGTCGAACATGTAGGCGACGAACGAGCCGAAGAGCACAACCCAGCGGTTGGATCCACTCAAGCGAACCAGTCCATTCAGTCGTCGGGTTCCGTCAAGGACGCCGCACGCCGGTGGGCTCGCCACAAGACGGCAGTTCTCGGCGGCCGCAGTCAACTTCCTGAAACTCGATCGTCCGGAAAGGACGAAACCGCGCCGTTTCCACTGGAAGACCGATGATTCCTGACGGGCCACGACGCTACGAAAGAGCCCAGGCCAGGTCAACCGCCGACCTGGGAGCACCCTTAATACTGTGGTCCGGCCACGCGGCGGGTCGGTCGACCTGGGACGCCACAGGCAGAAGGTACGGCCCAAATGAGATGCGTCGGAGGGGCCGGTTTCCGACGTCCGCCCGAATTCGAACACGCTTGCAGCAATCCGGGCACCTCCCGGTCAGATCCGGGTTCACACCAGGTGGTTCAGCGCACCGGACAGCTCCGCTCTGCGCAGGACGCCGAGCTTGCGGTAGGAGTTCGTCAGGTGCTTCTCGACGGCTCTGGTGCTCACCGAGAGCGCGTCCGCTATCTCCTGGTTCGACCGGCCCGCCACCGCGAGCGCCACCACCCTGCGTTCGGTGCGGGTGAGTTCGGCACGCCGGATCTCGCCGCGCAGGTGGGTACCGGTCTGCCTCGCGAGGCGCCGGTCACCGCACTCGACGGCGATGTCGTGGCACCGCCGCAGGTGTTCGGCGGCGGCCTGCTCGTGCCGGTCGCGCAGCCGCACCCCCAGTGCCAGGTGGGCGCGCGCCAGTTCCAGCCGGTTGGCCGAGGTGGAGAGGACCTCCTCGGCCGCGTGCAACAGGTCCACGCCCTGGGTTCCCTCCGTCAGGCCGCCGAGCACGCGCAGAGTCCGGCCGACACCGGCGGGGGCACCCCATTCCACAGCGCGTTCGTGGTCCTCCTCGGCGAGGACCACGGCCGCACCGGTGTCGCCGAGCTGCCGGTACAGCCGGACCGCCGTGGTGCGCCACGGGAACATCACGACGTTGCGCCAGCCCACCTGGTCGAGCTGCCGGCCCGCGTCCGTCAGGCGGTGCAGACCGCCCCACGCGTCGCCTTCGGCGACCGCGTCCAGGCCACGCACCATGTCGAGGACAACTGCGGTGCACGGGTTGTCCACCTTGACCTGGCGGCTCGACAGCAGGCACTCGGACAGCTGCTCGTCCTGAAGCTTGAGCGCCACCAAGGCCAATGAGAGCACCGCGTCCGAGTCGACGAGCGCCTGTTCCTCCGAAACGTGGTCGAGCACCTTCTTCGCCATGAGCCCCGCCTCGGCGACATCGCCCAGGTGGGCGGACACGAGAGCACTGCTCGCCCACAGCTTTGCACGGTCGTTCCCGGTCGCCCGCGCCAGCGCCCGGTCCACCCAGGTGGCCGCGTTGGACGGAGAATCGGTTGCGCACAGGGCTTTCACGAGCAGCTGTGCCATCTCGTCCGCCTGTCCGGTGTCCGGCGGTACGTGGTCGAGGAGGCCATCGGCCAGTGCCGCCACCTCCTCCGCGGGTGCGCCGGACAGCAGCGTCGCCGAGAAGGACAGCACCGTGAGCAGTTCTCGTTCCGCCGCAACGATCGCCGTGGGTTCCGGCCCGAACTCCCCCAGTCGCGTGGTGGAGTCGATGAGCTCGGTGAGGTCCGTGTGTCCCGCGTACCGCATCCGCGCCTCGATCCGCAGCGCCAGGTCGCGGTCGCCGAGCTGACGCACGTCCCGCTCGACGTCGCCGATGAGGTCGCGGGCCAGCGGGAGGGCCGTGCCCAGTACCGCGATGGGCATCCGGAGCACGGCGGCGGTCCGCTCCCGGCACGACTCGTGCATGTGAACCGCGCCGGACATGTGTTGCAGCGCCAGCACGCTGTCTGTCGAGCACTCGGCGATCGCGAGTTCGACCAGCGACGCGGCACGTTCGGCCCCCTGTGCCGATACCGCCCTGCGCAGGTACTTCGTTGCGATCTGCTGCTGTCCTCGGCGCAGCGCGGTGTCCGCGGCGGCCTGGAGGACCTCGATCGCCCACTCCTGGAGGACAGACCTGGTCGCGACGAGGTGTTCGGCGACGTCCTCGGCGGGATGACCGCGGTCGGACAGCAGCACGGCGGCCGCCTCGTGACAGGTGTCGTGTTCGGAGGTCGTCATCATGGCGAGCACGGCATCGCGCACCGCCGGATCGGCGAAACGCGGATTCCGTTGCGACGTGACGAGTCCGAGTGAACGCAGACTCCGCACCGCCGCACCACCGGTGACGCCGTCGAGCCCGGCGAGCTCGGTGATCAGGCCGAGCTCGGTCTCCTCACCGAGCACGGCCATCGCCTTGGCGGCACGCCACACCGGTTCGGGCTGCCGGCGCAGGCAGTCGGCCAGCCGACACCGCGACCACGTGGGCGGCGACATCTGCCGCAACCGCACCACCGATCCGGGAAGCGCGATCTCCGCGCCCGGCTCGCCGTCACGGACGGCGGTCACCACCAGAGCGCTCGTGGCGACGTCGGCCAGCCACCGCACGGACGGTTCGTCCGCCCACTGCAGGTCGTCCACCACGATGACGACGAAGCCGGGCGGAACGGGCCGGAGCTGGTCGGCCACACCGAAGTCCCAGTCGCGTTCGGCGGGTGCCCCGCTCGCGCGCAGCACGACCGCCCCCATGCCGTCCGCCCGGACGGCCAGCTCCCGCAGCAACGCCGACTTGCCCGCGCCCATCGGCCCTCTGACGGTCACGAACGCACCCGTACCGGAAACCGCCGCCCGCAGAGCCTCCGTCAGGTGGTCCATCCCGGCCGTCCTGCCGGGCGGCGCGTCGGCCACGGGTCAGCTCCAGCAGCCGGCGACGGGGTTCCTGGCGAGGAAACCGGGGAACAACCGCGCCACGAACGCCTCGGCGGCATCCCCGACCGGCATGCCGCGCACCACGTCGGCGAACTCCCGGGTCTCCCGCAGGGCACCGGGGACACCCCACCTCACGGACAGGCCCCAGGCCTCGGCGATCATGGCCTCGGCCCGCGCGACCTCGCCGGCGGCCCGCCATCCCACCGCAGCGAACATCCGCCACGGCAGCACAGCGGGGTTCACCACGCCCACGTCCCGCAAGCAGCGGCCGCATTCGACGAAGATCCCGGCGGCGGTCGCGGGTTCCTCCAGCAGCGCGACCAGCCCGTGGGCGAACAGCCGCCAGGCGTGCGCCAGGCCGTGTGCGACATCGGTCGTCGCCTCGCGGACCAGCGCCCGGCGGGCTTCGTCCACCAGCCCGGCCGCGAGCAGCAGCACCACTTCCAGCGCGAGGTGCCGAGCGGCGAGCAGGGGGCGTCTGCGGCCGCGCGGCAGTTCCGACTCCACACCGGCCAGTTCCTCCGCCGCCTCGACGACCCGCCCCTGCCGCAACAGCACCGAGCAGCGCACCAGAACCGCCTCGGCGACCGCCACCCGAGCACCGCACCGGCGGCCGTCCACGAGCACGGCGTCGACGCCGGCCAGTGCGGTCTCGTACTCGGTGGCCCAGGACAACACCTCGGCCGCCGCGATGCGAGGTGTCAGCGGACCCGGACCGCGCACGGCCAGAGCACGGGTCGCCAGCACCACCGCTTCCGCGCCACCGCTTCCGCCACGGCCCAGACGCCAGGCGGCCGTCCCCTGGCACACCGGGTCGACGGGCAGGTCGGGAAGCGACGGCACGGCGGGAACACCGAGTTCGTCCGGCTCGCCCGCGACGCTCACGACGTACCAGTAGAGGCCCTTCAGCGCTTCCTGTTCGGGCTCGGTCAGGTCCGGTTGCGCGATCGCGGTCTCGATCGCGCGCCGGGCCACCCCGGAATATTCCCGGCAGGCCAGCACGTCCGCCGCGCGCAGGCGCGGGCCGGACGCCGCCGGACCGGTCATGTGCAGGACCTCGGCCAGGCGCCGATCAGCGGCGTCCGGCGCGTGGTCCAGTTCGCACTGCGCCAGCTGGATCAGCACGTCCGCGCGCGTCACCTCGTCCGCGGGCTCGCTGAGCGCCCGGACCAGCAACCGGGCGGCGTCCGCCGTCCTCCCCACCGCCGCCAGCCTTCGGGCTTCGCGCTGGAGCACCAGCCGAGCCCACGCCGTGCCGACAGGTGGTGCCTCGACCAGGAGCGCACTCATCTGCTCGAATCCGAGCGCGGCCCGATGACCGAGCACCACCGCTCCGGACCGCAGATCGTTCCGCTGGTCACCGCTCATCGCGGCGAGCACGGCACGGGCCACGCCGTCGGTCAGCCTCAGTTCGTCGACCAGCCCGAGGCCGCGCAACCTCGTCAGCACACGATCGGCGACGGCGCGGTCCACGTCCGCGAGCTCGCACACGAGGGACCGTTCGAGGTGTCCGCCGCAGACCGCCATGGCACGCAACAACCTGGTGTCGCACTCGGGCACCAGGTGCAGCGTTCGCGTGATCCAGTTCTCGTCCGCGGCGGGCTCGGGCAGGCGGAGGACGTACCAGGGCGGCGCGGTGACCGAGGAGTCCTCTGCGAGCTCGGCGAACACGTCCTCAGCCGCCGTGCCGAGTCCGGCGGTGGCCAGGACCACCACCACCGGGGCCCGGTGGATCCTGCGCAGCAACGCACGGAGCCACATGACCGAGCTCTCGTCCATCCACTGCGCGTCGTCGAGCACGAGCGCGAGGGGTCCGGCTTCGAGGAAAACGCGGCACAGCGCCGTCATCGACCGGCCGGGTTCGGCTCCCAGCTCGGCCAGGGCCCTGGCGAGCACCGCACCGTCCACATCGGACTCCATCGCCGACGCGCGAGCGGTGACCAGCCGCGTGCCGTGCCCGGTCACGTGATCGCCGATTCGCCCCAGCGCCGCGGTGCGCCCGGACCCCGGCGGCCCGGTCACCTCGAACACGGCTCCGGTACCACGGCGCAGGCTTCCGACGAGCTCGGTGACGAGTTCCTCTTCTCCGACCTTCCTGGTCACGCGGAACTTCTGGCCCGCTGAAGCCGGTCATTGATCACGTCCTGAGGCTATTTACTCCCTTATGACGCGTCAACGACACCGTGCAAACGGGCCGATAGCGGACAACGCCGCCGTCAGCCCGCTGCGGCCCCGCACACCCAGCTTGCGGTAGGCGTTGGTCAGGTGCTTCTCCACCACCCGCACCCCCACCTGCATGAGGTCCGCGATCTCCTGGTTGGAACGGCCTGCCAGCGCGAGCCCCACGACGTGTCGCTGCGCATCCGTCAAGGTGTGTCCGCCGCCCCTCCGGGCAGCCCGCTCCACCCGTGCGACCGGCGGGCTCTCCCCGCATTCGACGGCCACCGCCGAGGAGCGTTCCACGCTGTGACGGTCCGCTGTCCGGGTGCCCAGCTGCCACAGCGCCCTGGCCAGTTCCAACCGGTTGGCCGACCCTTCGAGAACGGTCACGGCCTGCCGCAGCATCGCGACACCGGTGTCCCCCTCCGTCATCGTTCCGAGGTGGCACAGGGCTGTGCCGACGCCGGCCGCCGCACCCCACTCCACCGCGAGCGCGTGCTGTTCCGCGGCCAGCTCGCGCGCCGCCGCGGCGTCACCCAGGCGCCACAGGATCCGGGCCGCGCCAGGACGCCACGGGTACAGCACGGGATTGCGCCAGCCGAGCTCCTCCAGCCGGCTGCCGGCGTCCCGCAGGTGCGCGAGCCCGACCGGGAGGTCCATGTCCGCCGCGCTGGCCGCGGCACACAGCATCCGGTGCGCGACCGACAGCGCCGGCGTGCGCTTCTCCTCCTCGACCAGCGGGAGCAGCCGGTGGACGAGGTCGTCGTCCTGGGCCTCCCAGGCGACGGAAGCGAGTGTCACCAGCACTTCGGAGGCGAGTCCGCGGGTTCCCGCCGTGGCGAGGACGTCCTCCGCGATGCTCCGCGCCGCGGTGATCCGGCCGCGGTGCAGCAGCACCAACGCCTGTTCGGCCTTGACGAGGACCTGCTCCGCGACGGCGTTGACGGCGAGCGACCGCTCCATCGCGCTGTCCAGCCAGACGGACACGGCGTCGACCGAGTCGGCCGCGCACAACGTGGTCACCAGAGTCGCGAGCGGCGTGTGGACGTGATCCGGCTGGGGTGGCACGTGATCGAGCAATCGCAGCGCCGCCGCCGCGACGTCATCGGCTCGCCACACCGAGGCGATCGTGGCGCAGTGCAGCCGCACCGACAGCAGCTCGCGCCTCGCACGCGTCGCCGGAAAGGCCTCGTCCCGGCACTTGCCCAGCCGGTCGACGCACCTCTCGAACCCGTCCGGCGCCAGGCATTCGGCGTGGTGCGACCGCGCCTCGACCCGCAGAGCGAGGTCGCCCAGGACGTCGTCGTGCGGTCGTGCCGCCCGCAGTTCGTCCTCGACGTCCCGGACCAGCTCCCGCACCGAGGGAGGCACCTCGGTCAGGGCTCGCGGCACGACCCTCGCCACGATCGCGGCTCGTTCCCGCGTGGTGGTCACCATCCGGGCCGCGTCCGCCAGGTGCGACGCGGCGGCGGCACGATCGACGCCACGTTCCGCGGCGGCCAGTTCGACGAGCAGCGTCGCCCGCCGCCAGCCGGCCCCGGGTTCTTCGAGCAGCGCGCGGCGGAGGTACTCCGCCGCGACCGGCGCCGCGCCGCGCGCCACCGCCGACTCGGCCGCCGTGCGCAGGACCTCGACGGCCCAAGGCCCCTGCGCGACCGTGATGGTCAGCAGCCGGTCGGCCACGACCTCGGCGGGCCTGCCCACGTCGTGCAGCAGACGAACGGCTCTGGCCTGCAAGCGAGCGCGGTCCGCGGGGGCCATCGCCTCCTCGACCGCGTCCCGCACGACGCGGTGGACGAATCGCGGCACCGGCCCGTCGACGAGCCCGAGTTTCTCCATGGCGCGCAACGCGGTCGTGCACCCGGCCTCGTCGACCTCCGCGAGAGGCGCGATCAGTTCGACGTCTGAGCCGCCGCCCAGGACCGCCACCGCGTCCAGGACGGAGCGGACCCACGGAGGCTGCGCACGCAGGCATGTGACGAGTCTCTGTCTCTCCACCAGGGGCGGGCGTTCCATCTCGACGACGTGAGCCGCCCGGTGAACGACGTGCTCGACGAGAGGCGAGCCGGATCCCACGTCGCCATCACGTACGCACACCACCATCACGACCGGGATCCGGTCCAGCCGGTCGGCCAACCGAGCGAGCGCGCGCAACGACTCCTCGTCCGCCCACTGCAGGTCGTCCACCGCGATCAGGGTCCGACCCACCACTTCGCGCAGACCGTCCGGTTCCGTCGAACCGGAGGGCTCGGCGCCGGTCAGCTGGTGCACCACGCCGAACGCGAACTCCCGCTCCTGCCTGGCCCCGGTCGCACGCATCACCCGGACGTTCAGGCCCTCCGCCAGCCGTCGCGCGTCCTTCAACGCCGCCGAACGGCCACAGCCCAACGGTCCCCGCAGGACCACGAGCGAACCCGCACCGGACCGCGCGAGACGGAGTGCCGTCGCGACGACATCGAGACCCGTCATGCCCTGGTGGTGCGCGGACTGGTCCCGAGCGCGGTCGGCAGATCGGCGCGCAGCTCGACGCCGAGCTTCCGGTACGCATTGGACAGATGACTCTCGACCGTGCGGATCGTCACGAACAGCTCCTCGGCGATCTCGCGGTTGGTGGCGCCGGCCGCGGCGAGCTCCGCGACCCGCCGCTCACGACCGCTGAGCGCGTCCGCCGGCCTCGCTCCCAGTCTCGGCATGCGCCCACCGGCCAGGACGAGCAGGTCCCTCGCCTCCGCTGCCGCAGCGCGCTCCCCCAGCCGGATCGCCAGGTTGACCGCGGTCCGCAGGTGCTCGCGCGCCCCCTTGACGTCACCGTCGGACAGCCGCGACTCGCCCAGCAGACGCACCGCCCGGACGTGCAGCGGCCGTGCGGAGGACCCGGACAGTTCCTCCACGGCGGCGCTGAGCAACTCCGCCGCCATCATCCCGGTGGCCACCATCCCGCTGGCCATCAAGCTGAGTCCTCTCGCTTCGACGGTGTTCCACCGCCGGGCGCGTTCGGCGCCGAACTCGGCGAGTTCGGCGGCCTCACCGCGACGGCCCATGCGCACCAGCAGACAGACCGCGTCCAGCCACCACGGGGCCCACACCGGGTTGTGGACGCCCGCGGACGTCAGCTGCCGCCCGCACTCGAGCAGGAGGTCCAGCGCACCGGTGAGATCACCGCGGGCACGGCGGACACGCGCCCTCATGACCATCACGGGTCCGTACGTCCAGCCGAACCGCGGCTCCCCCACCCGGTCCAGGTGTTCCTCGGCCTCGGCGACGTCGCCCAGCTTGAGCAGGATCGAGGCCATGATCGCGAAAGCCGGTGCGGCCTCCACCGGCGTCACCGCGCGCTCGACGACCTCCAACGCGGTCCGCGCGTCGGCATGGGCCTCCTCGAGATCACCGGCGTGATCGAGCAGAATGGCCCTGGTCGTCAGCGCCATCGCGTGGACGTCGAGCGCGCCGTCCACGGCGCTCGTCGTGACCAGCCTGTCCAGAGCCGCCATCGCCTCGTCCGGCTCACCGGACAGGCCCAGCACCGCCGTGGCGACCAGCGCGGGCGTGGCGTGCGCCACCGACACGGGAGCCAGAGCCCGCCTGGCCAGGTCGACCGTCGACCGGACGCACTCACCGGCCAGCATCTCGGCCTGAGCGGCCACCCCGGCGATCAACCGCCCCGACGCGGTGTCCGGGACCTGCCGGGGCGGCAGCCGGTAGCGCGAGAGCAACTGCGCGGTGCTGGCCTGCCTGCCCAGGCCCACGATCAGCAGCACGGCATGCACCTGGGACAGCAGCTCGCTGTCGATCGGAGCGTTCTCACCCTCGTCCAGGATCGTGCCGAGCCGGTCGAACACTGCCTCCGACCACGTGGCCGCGACCGCCATCAGACCCAGCCGGCACAGGATCCTCACCTTCTCGCCGGTGTTCGCCATCTGGTCGACGACCTCCGTCAAGCGCGACAAATCCGCGGCGGGCCCCGTCATGACCAGCACGTCCGCCAGTTCCAGCAAGGTGGCCGGGTGACCGGGTACCTGGTCGAGAACCCTGGTCAGGTACCGCTCGGCCTCCCCGAGCGCTCCCCTGCGGCAGGCTGCGGCCGCCGCCTGGCGCAGGGTGCGGAGCATCCAGGCCTCGGGCAGTTCGGGCAGCCAGAGGAGCTGACCGGCGACCTCCTCAGCCGGGCGGCCCTCGTCGTTGAGCACCCACGCGGCCCGATGACGCAGTTCCGCCAACCGTCCGGGTGCCAGAGCCGACACCACGGCACCGGCGATGTCTTCGTGCCGGAACTCCAGTTCCTCGGCAGCGAGGACTTCCCTGCGGCGCAACGCATCCACCGCGCTCGTCACCAACGGCTCCGGCAGCCCGAGGAACCTGCCCACCGTTCGAACGTCGGTGGAACCGAGCACGGCGATCGCGGCGGCCACCTCGTGACCGTGTCCTCCCAGCTCCCCGAGCAGCCCCGGCACGAACCCGGCGACCACCTGCCGGCCCAGTTCCCGAAGGTGCTCCACGCTGCTCCCGTCCGGAGGCAGGTCGCGCAAGGAGGTCAGCAACCCGTGCAGCCACAGCGGGTTCCCGCCCGTGATCAGGCCGCACGTCTCCGCGAACGACGGATCGGGGCTCCGGCCGAGAGCCCGCTCGACCAGGATCATGACGTCCTGGCCGGCCAGGGGTGCGAGGACGATCGTCGTCACCGGCACGATGCCGGTCAGGTCGTCGAACATCGCGTCGGCCTGCTCCACGACGCCGGGCTGCCACGCCAGCACGACCACCAGCGGCAGCTCGGTGGACCTCCGCAACAGGAAGCCGATCCAGCGCAGTGTCCGCACGTCACACGCGTTCGCGTCGTCGAGCATGATGACGAGCGGCCGGTCCGCCATCGCGTCCGCCGCGATCCGGTACAACGCGCACGACACGGAGTAGTCGTCGTCCGGCTGCCCGGTGAGTTCGAACAGCTCGCGCGCCGAGCCGTACTCCGCGACCTCGGCACGACCACTCGTGCACAACACCGTCACATCGTCCGAACCGAGCTCCCGGCGAGCCGCGGCCAGCAGGCTGGTCTTGCCGATTCCCCTCGGGCCACGCACCAGGACCAGGTGCGCCCCCTCGTCACGGCTGGTCCGCGCCACGCGGACGAGGTTCTCGCACTCCACCTCCCGACCGACCAGGTCAGTCACCGTCGCTCCTCGATCACCAAGCCGAGCCCGCGGAGTCGTCGCGACCAGCGTTCGTCTGAAACCATTCCGTAACCGGGACGGGTGACGCAACCCAAGGCGTCGGTCACCCGCTCCGCACGATGCCCTCCAGCACGGTGCGAGCCGACGTCGCGGGACGCCCGAGCAGGTCTTCGAGTGCCGGGTGCGAAACCGCGAACTGACCGGCCCGCGCCGCGCGGAACATGCCGAGCGTGAAGTCCGCCGCCGCGTCCGGCATGCCCTGGGCGGTCACCGTCGCCTTCCACTCCTCGTCGCCGACGACGACGCGCGCGATCGAGCGTCCGGTGATCTCGCCGAGAACCCTTGCCACGTCGGCGAAGTCGAGCAGGTCGGGGGCCGTGAGAGGTGGGCTCGCGCCGTCGAACAGGCCGGGCTTGGTCAGGGCTTGGACGTCCGCCTCGACGAGGTCGGCGTGCGCGGTCCACGACACCGGGCCGTCGGCGGGCAGCCGGAACTCGCCGGACCGCAGCGCTGCGGGCACGTACTGCTCCAAGGTGCTCGTGTAGAAGCCGTGGCGCAGCGCGGTGTACGGGATGTTCTGCTCGGACAGGTACTTCTCGGTCGCCGCGTGCTGCCGGCCCGGGTCGAACAACGAGTCGGGTGAGGCCACCTGGTGGCTCGTGTAGAGCACCCGTGACGCGCCCGCTCGCACCGCGGCGTCTACCGCCGCCCTGCTCGCCTCCGCGGCGCGCGGGCCCCTGATCGCGGCCGAGATGAGGAGCACCTGGTCGGCGCCTTCGAAGGCGTGGTCCAGCGTCGGGGGTTCGGTGAAGTCGCCGGCGCGCACGCGCACGCCGCGGTCGGCGAAGTCCGCCGCTTCGGCGGGCTCGCGCACGCTCACGCCGATGGTCTCGGCGGGGACGCTATCCAGCAGCTTTTCCACGATCTGACGGCCCAGCCTGCCGGTGGCTCCTGTAACGATGATCATGACTTCCTCCTTGAATCAACGATCCAGCAAGACGCTATCACTGATTCAGATCAGTGATAGCATGAGACTGATATCATCGATCCATGACGGAGTCGTCCCTCGTCGAGACCCGTGTCGACGCCCGCTCCAAGATCGTCACTGCCGCCGCCCGCCTGCTGCGCACCAGCGGCGCCAAGGCGGTGACGACCCGCGCCGTCGCCCAGGAGGCGGGGATACCCGCTCCGACGATCTTCCGGCTCTTCGGGGACAAGGACGGCCTCCTGGAGGCCGTCGCCGAGCACGTGATGGCGAACCACGTCGCCGGGAAGACCGCGGAGGCGGCCGACGAGGACGGTGACCCGGTCGAGGACCTGCGCGCCGCGTGGCGGAGCCACATCGCGTTCAGTCTCGCCAACCCCGACGTGTTCCTGCTCCTGGTCGACCCGGAGCGGTCGCAGCACTCCGCCGCGTCCACCGCCGGGGCCGAGGTCCTGCGGGCGCGGGTGGCACGGGTGGCGGCCGCCGGGTTGCTGAACGTCTCCGTGGCGCGCGCGGTGGACATGATCCACGCCGCCGGCAGCGGCGTGGTGCTCGCGCTGCTGGGCCGACCGGAGGACGAGCGCGATCCGGAGCTCACCGACGCGCTGCTGGACGCTGTGCTCGCCGGGATCCTCACCTCGGCGCCGGTGCCGCCCGCCACCGATGCCACGGCCCTGGTGGTCGCGTTCCGCGAAGCCCTCCCCCTGCTTCCCGCTCTCAGCGAGG
>JASLAV010000552.1 GCA_030146905.1 Lentzea sp.
ACCGACAGGTCGATGTGCCCGCCGATGATCACCAGGATCATGCCGATCGCGAGGATCAGCACGTAGGAGTTCTGCACGATGATGTTCGAGATGTTCTGCGGCTGCAGCAGGGCGCCGTCGGTCAGGACGGCGAACAGCACGACGATCAGCGCGAACGCGACGTAGATCCCCGACTGGCGCAGGTTGATCGAGAACCGCCGGGACCGGGCTGGCGGAGCGGTGGCCGGAGCGGGCGCGGTCTTCGTGGTCATCAGCTCTGTCCTCGCGTCATGTACTGCATCAGGCGTTCCTGCGTGGCCTCTTCACGGTTCACCTCGCCGGTGATGCGGCCCTCCGACAGCGCGTACACGCGGTCGCAGAGGCCCAGGAGCTCCGGCAGCTCCGAGGAGATCACCAGCACCGCGCGGCCCTGGGCCGCCAGGTCGTTGATGATCGAGTAGATCTCGTACTTGGCGCCGACGTCGATGCCGCGCGTCGGCTCGTCGAGGATCAGCACGTCGGGATCGGTGAACATCCACTTCGCCAGCACGACCTTCTGCTGGTTGCCGCCGGACAACGTGCCGGTCGGCGTCGCCACGGTGGAGGTCCTGATGCCCATCGAGCGCCGGAACCGCTCCGCGACGGTGTACTCCTCGTTCTCGTTGACCCAGCCGCGGTTCGAGAGCTTGTCCAGCGCGGCCGCGGAGACGTTGCGCTGCACCCCCTCGATCAGGTTGAGCCCGTAGCGCTTGCGGTCCTCGCTCACGTACGCGAGCCCGTTGCGGATCGCGGACCGGACCGAGCGGGTGTCGATCTCCCGCCCGTCCTTGACCACGCGGCCGGAGATGCCCACGCCGTAGGAGCGGCCGAACACGCTCATCGCGAGCTCGGTGCGTCCGGCGCCCATCAGGCCCGCGAGACCGACGATCTCCCCGCGCCGCAACGACAGGGTGGCGTTGTCGACGACCTTGCGGTCCGGCTGGGCAGGGCTGTGCACCGTCCAGTTCTCGATGCGCAGCACCTCCTCGCCGACGTCCGGCGTGCGCTGCGGGAACCGGTGCTCGAGGTCGCGGCCGACCATGCCGGCGATGATGCGGTCCTCGCTGAGCCCCTCCGCGGGCAACGTCTCGATCGTCCTGCCGTCGCGCAGGACCGTGACGGTGTCGGCGATCCTCGTGACCTCGCCCAGCTTGTGGGAGATGATCACCGAGGTGACGCCCTCCGACCGCAGTCCTTCGAGCAGGTCGAGCAGGTGCTGCGAGTCGTCGTCGTTGAGCGCGGCCGTCGGCTCGTCCAGGATGAGGAGGCTGACCTCCTTGGACAGCGCCTTGGCGATCTCGACGAGCTGCTGCTTGCCGACGCCGAGGTCGTTGACCTGGGTCGTCGGCGTCTCGCGCAGGCCCACCCTGTCGAGCAGCGCCTGGGCCTCGTGGTTGGTGCGGTTCCAGTCGATGAACCCGCGCCGCGCCCTTTCGTTGCCCAGGAACAGGTTCTCGGCGATGGAGAGCTGGCCGCACAGCGCCAGCTCCTGGTGGATGATCACGATGCCGCGGCGCTCGCTGTCGCGCACGCCCTGGAAGGCGCACGGCTCGCCCTCGAAGAGGATGTCGCCCTCGTACGTACCGTGCGGGTGCACCCCGGACAGCACCTTCATCAGCGTGGACTTGCCCGCGCCGTTCTCGCCGCAGATCGCGTGGATCTCACCGCGCCGCACGGTCAACGAGACCTCGTGCAGCGCGGTGACCCCCGCGAACCTCTTGGTGATGCCGCGCATCACCAGGATGTCGTCGGACACCGGGACCTACCTGATCTGGTCTGCGGTGTAGTAACCGGAGTCGACCAGCTCTTTCTGGTAGTTCGCCTTGTCCACCGGAACGGGCTGGAGCAGGAACGCCGGCACGACCTTGTTGCCGTTGTCGTAGTCGGTGGTGTTGTTGACCTCGGGCTTCGAGCCCTTGAGCACCGCGTCGGCCATCTTCGCCGCGACGTCGGTGAGCTGGCGGAGGTCCTTGAAGATCGTGGAGTACTGCTCACCGGCGATGATCGACTTCACCGAGGCGACGTCGGCGTCCTGGCCGGTCACGACCGGGTACGCCCCCGCGTAGCCGCCGCTCCTGAGCGCGGAGATGATGCCGATGGAGAGACCGTCGAAGGGGGACAGGACTCCGTCGACCTTGGCGCCGCCGCCGTAGGTCTTGGTGAGCAGGTCCTCCATGCGCCGCTGCGCGGTGGCCGGGTCCCAGCGCAGGATCGCGACGGTGTTGAAGTCCTTCTGGCCCGACTTCACGACGAGCTTGCCCTGGTCGATCAGCGGCTGGAGCACGGACATCGCGCCGTTGAAGAAGAACGTCGCGTTGTTGTCGTCGGGCGACCCGGCGAACAGCTCGATGTTGAACGGGCCCTCGCCCTTCGCCTTCAGCCCTGCCAGCAGCGAGTTCGCCTGCTGCACGCCGACCTTGAAGTTGTCGAACGTCGCGTAGTAGTCGACGTTCGGCGTCTTGAGGAGCAGGCGGTCGTAGGCGATCACCGGGATCTTCGCGTCGGCGGCCTGCTGCAGCTGCGAGCTCAGCGCCTTGCCGTCGATGGACGCGACGATCAGCAGCTTGACGCCCTTGGTGATCTGGTTCTCGATCTGGTTGGCCTGGGTGGGGATGTCGTCCTCGGCGTACTGGAGGTCGACCTTGTACCCCTTGGCCTCCAGGCTCTTCTTGAGGTTGTCACCGTCGCGGACCCACCGCTCGGACGACCGGGTTGGCATTGTCACGCCCACCAGTGCGCCCTCGGTCGAGGTCTGCTGCTGGTCGACCGTCTTCTGCGTCGAGCCGCAGGCGGCGAGCGCGAGCGCGAGTGTGGTGGTGGCCGCGATCCGGGCAAGCCTCATTGCTTCTCCTCGATGTCACCGACAGGCAACAGTGCCGTAGGCGGCGATTGTTATCGCTAACAAATATGGCGTCAAGTATCGGGTGGATAACGCCAGGTAACGCCTGTTAGCGCTCACAGGAGGTGTCGCCAGTCGAGACGACGAACGCCCGTTGCCACCTCGGTGGCAACGGGCGTCGGGGTGTCGAATCGTCAGGCGGTCTTGCAGGCGCCGCCGTTCACGGCGAAGGCCGTGGGATCGGTCCCGCTCCCCGCGCCGTTGAATCCGATGTAGATGGACTTGCCCGGCTCGACCTTGCCGTTCCACTGCGCGCTGGCCGCCGTGACGTCCTGCCCGACCTGCTTCCAGGTCGCCGACCAGCCGGAGGTGACCCGCTGGGTGCCGGGCAGCGTGAACGCGAGGTTCCAGGTGGACCACGGGGCCGTGCCGGTGTTGGTGATCTTCACCTGCGCCGACATGCCGTCGTTCCAGCGGTTGGCGGTGAAACCGATCTCGCAGCCGGACTTCGGCGTGGAGGTCCCCGACTTCTCCGCCGCCCAGCCCGACACCCAGGCGAGAGCGGAGTTCCAGTTGATCGCCACCTCGTTCACCGAGTACGCGCCGATGTCGTCCACCCAGCACTTCTGCTGCGGGCAACCGGCGAGCAGCCGCTGGGCCACCGGGTCCTGCAGCGCGCTGTTCGGGCCGCCGGAGAGCGAACCGGGCGGCGCGATCGGCAGCGTCGGGTCGTTCTGGTTCGCCCAGAACCGGTGGTGCGCGTTGCGCATCGCCTGGTCGCCGTAGCCCGCCACGTACGAGGTGCTCAGCGGGTTGCGGCCGAGGATGTAGTGCAACGCCTCGAAAACGCCGTCGCGGTACTTCGCGGCACCGGTGAAGTCGTGTGCCAGTGCGAGCACCTGGGCGTTGTTGAGGACCGCGGAGTTCGATCCCCAGACGTACCCGTCGACGCTGTTGTCGTACGGCGCCGCGTAGCCCATCTGGCCCATGGCGGTCAGGTGCTGGTCCGCCACGGTCGCGAAGGCCGACTTGATCGCCGCCACGTCCGCCGCGGGCAGGCCGTTGGGCGCCAGGGCGAGCGTGATGTCACCCAGAGGAGCCGTGCCGCCCCAGTGGAAACCGGCCCTGCTCAGGCTCGCCGCCTTGTAGTGCGGCGAGGCCGTCACGTCGGTCCGGTACGCGGCGTCGCCCGTGGTCGCGTACAACTCGGCGGCGGCCCAGTAGAACTCGTCGCTGACCGTGTTGTCGCTGTAGGCGCCACCGCCGGTGCCGTCGTTCGGGTCGGCGAGCTTGGCCGGGTTCGCCTTGGCCGCCGCGTAGGCCTTGCGCGCCGCCGTGAGCAGCGTGGCGGAGTACGTGGCGTCGATGCCCTTCCACAGGCGGGACGCCTGCGCGGCCACCGCGGCCAGGTTCAGCGTCGCGGCGGTGCTGGTCGCGGACAGCCGGCGCGGCTGGTCGTCCAGCTCGGGACGGGTGGGCAGCGCCGTCCAGTTCGCGTCGTGGATCTTGTGGTGCGCCATGCCGTCCGGCGCCTGCATCTTCAGCAGGAAGTCGGCTTCCCAGCGCGCCTCGTCGAGGAGGTCCGGCACGCCGTTGGCCTTCTCCGGGATGTTCAGCGCGCCGTCGCGGAACGCCGAGGCGTCACCGATGAGCGCTGCCCGCTCGTAGGCGTTGAGGAGCTGCCAGGTCGCGATGCCGCCGTTGACGACGTACTTGCCGTGGTCGCCCGCGTCGTACCAGCCGCCGCGCACGTCGAGCGTGTACCCGCAGGCGAGGTCGGCGCGGCACGGCACGTTGTTGTCGCCCTGGTTGGGCGCGACGTTGACATGACCGGCAGGCCGCGCGTACTCGTCACCGACGTACTGCGCCTCGATCGGCGTTCCGCTGCGCTGGTGGTAGAAGAACGCGAGCGAGTCGTAGCGCAGCCGCTTCACCGGATCGGCGGAGATGTCGAACGGGAAGCTGCTGTCCTCGCCCACGGTCAGCGTGTAGCCGGTGCCGGCCGTGTCGAAGGACGAGAAGTCGATCAGGTGCACCGAGTCGCCCGACGTGGCGTCCGCGCCCTTCGGCGTGCTCTGGCCGCTCGCGACCGCCGTGCCCGCGCTGTTCTTCAGCGTCCACGCCTGGGGAGTCGTGGCCGTGGAGACGAGCGTCGCGCGCTTGGGCAGGCCCGGCACGTACCCGACCAGGTCGACCTGGACCTTCTTGGTGGGGTTGGGGTTGACGCCACCGGGCGGCTTGACGCCACCGACCAGCGAGACGTTGTCCACGCAGACCGTGTTGTCCGCCGCCTGTCCGCCCAGCTGGAACGCCACCTGGCCGTTGCCGGCGTCGGGGAAGTCCAAAGTGGACGTGAAGGTGAAGCTGAACCGCTGCTTGACCGAGGAGAGCGTGAACTGCTGGCTCGCGATCCCGCGGTACGGGCTGACGCTCTCGCCGGCGGCGGCCGTGACGGGCTGCGCCGTCGTGGCGTGCGCGTCGAACGAGAACGTGTAGGACTGGCCGCTCTCGAACGGGACGCCGTTCTGGTCGATCAGGGCGTCCCAGGGGTTCGTCGTGCCGCCGGTGACCGACGCGCACAGCTCACCGCCGGTCACGCGGTTGGTCACTCCGGCGCCGCTCCACCAGGGATCCGCGGTACCGCTGTCGAACGCTCCGTTGAGCACTCGCTCGTAGTCCGCCGCGGCCGCGGGGGCCGCCAGCGGGAACGCGGTGAGCGCCACGAGCAGGGTCGCGGCGAGCAGGCGTGGGGGTTGCGATCTCATGGTTCTGAGGTTCTCCGTCCTCGTCGACGGGCGTTCTGGGAGCGCTCCCAGGGGACCGTAGGACGAGTCCGGCGGTGGCTACAAGAGCCGTCCGGTCACTGGTCGCGTTCGACGGTCGATTCGACTCGATCCGCGGGGTCTTGGGGCAGCAGCCGGTCCAGCAGGTCGTGCCACCCGGCCTCCACGCGTGCCGGCGACATGCCGTGGCCGCGGACGAGGTGGTCGACCAGCACGACGTCCAGCGACGACTGCAACGTGTGGGCGAGCAGTTCGGCGTCGGCGTCCGGGAGCGCCGCGCGCAGCAGCACGACCAGGTGCCGGTGGCGCAGCCGCCTGGCGGGGACCGCGAACCTGCGGGCGGGTGACGGCTCCGCCGCCAGGTACAGGTCGAGGTTGGCGTGCTCGTGGCGCAGCAGGGCCGGCCCGAACGCCCGCAGCCGCACGGCCGGGTCCGCGCCCGGTCCCAGTGGCGGCGGGCCGCTGAGGAACGCCTCCTGGAACCGGCTCTCCGAGCGGTCCAGCAGGGCTTGGAGCAGGCCGTTGCGGTCCCCGAAGCGGCGCGACACGGTGCCCTTGCCGACGCCGGCCGCCGCGGCCACCGTCTCCATCGTGATCGCCGCCGCACCGCGTTCCTCGGCCAGCCGCGCGGCGGCGTCGAGCAGCAGGGCCCGGTTGCGCACGGCGTCGGCACGCAGCTGTTTCTCCGGGCCTGCCAGTGGCAGGGGTGTGCTGTCGATCACTCGGGCAGCTTATCCGGAAGATAAACGGGCCGCGTCCCGTTTATGTCGGTAGTTCACCGCAGTCTCGACACTGGGAGTCACACCATGGCCGTCCGCATCCTCACGCTCGTCGGCAGCCTCCGCTCGGGATCGCACAACCGCAGGCTCGCCGAGGCCGCGGTCCAGATCGCGCCCGAGCACGTCGAGGTCGGCCTGTTCGAGGGCCTGGACACGGTGCCGTTCTACAACGA
>JASLAV010000566.1 GCA_030146905.1 Lentzea sp.
CCTTCGTCCGGCTGACTTCCCCCCTCTCCACCATGGGGCCTACCTGCGGTTTTGGCTTTCGATGACGGCAGGTTGCACCCGTTTGCCACCATGCATGCCGAAATTCGGCACACGAGAGTTTCACTGCAACCGACGGGGCGATGTAGTTCTTGTGGGTGACACGGAAGTTCCATCTCAATTGGCCTCTGTCATCTCATTTGGAGGAGCGCGCCCACGCCCAGCAAGCCACCCAACCGAAAGCCTCTAAGACACCTTTGATCTGGCGTTTTGCGCTGGACGCGCACCAGATTGGATCGCCTACAGATCTTGTGACGGGCGTCACAGCTGAGGTCCTGATCACGTACAACTTCTTTAATCGACGCAGACCCTCTCCCGCCGCGTGCGCGAGATCGCTATAATTTGAACTTAGGTCTCAGCCGGGAGACACCGTCTTGAGTCATCACGCAACCACAACCGCGACCGCCACACGTCTACACCGCCTCATGGTATGCGAGGTTTTAACATACCCGCTTACGATAAATTTCCTGCTCACGGGAACTCAATTCCATGAGGCTGCCGAGTAGACCAGCACTTCCCGACGCTGTGCGTGCCGAAAATTGTGTCCATGCGGGTCAAGCTGCATGGCGACACTCGTGGATGACTCCACCGAGACGATCCTGTCGATCTACAATAAGGCGTTGCGGGCCATCCGGACACTCGTCGGTATCGTCGCAATCCCCGCAGATCCAAAGATCTTATCGATCAACGCGTTCGATCTGAGCGGATTCGCTGGCCTGAGGCCTGTGGGGTGCCAAAACCAGGCCTGGCGGTCTGACCTGCGCATTAGGCAGCCGCAGGTTCGTACTCGTTGATCAAGCCGCCGAGTACTCGCCGACGACGAACCGCGCCACTGCCTGATCCTGTGAGCGGGTAATCGGGTCGTGGTGGAGCGTGGTCCCGCGCTCTGTGTGGCCGTCGGTGGTTGTAGTGGGAGACGTAGCGGTTCAGCACTGACTTCAGGTGACGCTTATTGATGATGAGCAGCCGCTCGGTGAGCTCGCGTCCGACAGTGCCGACAAACCGTTCCGCGTAGCAGTTGGCCCGTGGACATCGCGGTGGGATCTTCACAACGTCGATGTCGGCGTCAGCGAGAACGGAATCGAACGGCGCTGTGAACTGGCCGGCCGTGTCACGAACCAGGAAAAGAAATTCGCTGGCCCGATCACGCAACTCCAGGAGGAAATTGCGAACCTGCTGCGTGGTCCACGGCCCATCAGGGTTAGGGGTAATGCCGAGGATGTGGACATAGCTGGTGCCGACCTCCATCATGAAGAACACGTACACCCGCTTCAACGTGACGACGCAGTCGACATGGAAGAAGTCGCACGCCAGCATGCTCGCCGCTTGAGCACGCAGGAACTGCCGCCACGACGTGTCGGTATCACGAGTCGGCGAAGGCGGAATCCGAAGCCGCTTCAGCACACGGCGAACAGTCGACGCGGCCGTCCGGTGGCCGAGCTTGAGCAGTTCACCGTGGATACGGCGGTAACCCCAGCCCGTGTTCTCCCGCGCCATACGCTCGATCAACGCCACAACGGTCTCATCGACCCGCGGTCGACCACTCCGGTTCGGATAGGTCCACTTCTCGGCTACCAAGCGCCGGTGCCACCGCAGCACGGTGCCCGAAGACACCAACCGGTGCTCTCGCAGCCACACCGGTAACCGCCGCCCTCAACCAGCCCTGGGTCACCGACGCCTGGATCCGGCTGCGCGAAGACGGGCACGTGTTCGTCGGCGAGATGCTGGTCGTACCCGAACCCGGCACTGACGACCTCGTCGAGCGATTCGACCGGCTCAGCCACCTGCTGCGCGACGCGGACTGGCGCATGTATGACGTGGCCGTCATGCCCGTACGCGAGATTCGCCGGCAACTGCGCTTTATCGCACATACGCGCGATTGCGGTGATGGATTATTGCATTACGGCTCGACAGCTTCTTGTTGCAACTTAGCGCCAACCGTTGGAGAGCTCCCGGAGGACTCCTCGCCGAACATGCGTTCGTCTTGCTACCTCGACAGGGTCAGAAATATCCGGTTGATCGACTTGATGGTGGCGGCATCATGGGCACAACGGGTAACTCTGGTCTCGGAGGGCTCGCGGAGACGCTGAGCGATATCGCACGAACGCCGCAAGCGGAGCCACATGTCGAGACGGCGTTGCGGGCGATCGTCAAGGCTGCCGTCGCCCCACCCGAATGAGATGGATGCTCTCGGTATCTTCCAGGCGGGGGTGGTCCGCATGGACTTTCGTGTGCTCGGGCCTTTGCAGGTGTGGGACGGGGGCACGAGGCTCGTGCTGCCCGGCAGCAGGCACCAGAGGGTGCTGGCCGCGCTGCTGCTGACACCTAACGCCGTGGTGACGATCGGCAGGCTGATCGAGGCGACCTGGGACTGCGAACCACCCGCGACCGCCACCAAGCAGGTGCAGAACTGCGTCTCCGCGCTGCGTGACCGCCTCGGCGACACCGACCAGCGGATCATCGTGACCGACGGACCCGGCTACCGCGTCGCGGTCGGCGAGAACGATCTCGACCTGCTGCGTTTCGCCGCCATGGTGACGCGGGCGCGGCAGGCCGCCGGGCGCGGTGCGTCGCGCGAGGCCGTGACCGAGATGCGGGAGGCGTTGCGCCTGTGGCGCGGACCGGTGCTCAGCGGGCTGGGCGCGAGTGCGCTCGACGGCCGGGCAGCGCGGCTGGACGAGCAACGGCTGGACGCCTTCGAGGCCTGCGTCGACTGGCAGCTCGCGCTGGGGCAGCACCGGGAGGTGGTCGACGAGCTGACCGAGGTCGCCGCCGAGAACCCCGTGCGGGAGCGGGTGCACGGGCAGCTGATGCTCGCCCTCGACCGCTGCGAACGGCAGGCCGACGCGCTGCGCGTGTTCGAGAGGCTGCGGACGACCCTGGCGGAGGAGCTCGGCCTCGATCCCGGTCAGGAGATCCGGGACCTGCACGAACGCGTGCTGCGCGGCGAGACGAGACCACCGACCGCCCACGCGGACGCCGACGGGCTGGCAAGGCCCGACGAGCTCGACCGGGCGGCGGGGGAGCTGGCGGCGGCGATCAGCAGGCAGTGGGCTGCCGAGGTCGAGCTGCGGTCGCTGGACCGGCCACGACCAGTGCCGTTGACGTGGGCGAGCACTGGACGTGAGGTGGCGGCCGCGGCCTCATCGGTGCTGGGCACGCGGCCGGGTGAGGTGCCGGAACGGCTGGAGCTGAGCGGTGACCTCACCGACGTCGTCGAGTCGTTGCGCAAGATCCCGGCACGCCAGCTCGTGGTGCTCGGCGAGCCGGGAGCAGGCAAGTCGGTGCTGGCGATCCTGCTGACGCTCGGGCTGCTCGCGGACCCCCGGCCGGGCGAACCGGTGCCGGTGCTGCTGTCGCTGACGTCGTGGAACCCGCACACCGAACACCTGCACTCGTGGCTTGCCCGCCGGTTGGTCGAGGAGTACCCGGGGCTCGGCAACGCCGGCACGTACGGCCGGGACGCGGCGCTGCGGCTG
>JASLAV010000604.1 GCA_030146905.1 Lentzea sp.
CGGCCACGAGACGCCAGTCCGTCCCGGTGAAGTCGGCGGGGTCGAGCACGCCCGCCGCCTTGACCCAGTCGATCAGCAGCTGGCGGATCTCCTGCTGCTGGTTGTGCAGCACGGGCGCGGACGCGATGTGCGGGAAGTCGCCGCCGCCTGCCTGCCGGTAGTTGTTCACGGCCACCGCGAACTCCGCCGAGTCCGGTACCGGCACGCCGTCGTAGGCCAGGTCCACGATCCGTGACCCCGCGGGCCGGGCGATGTCGATGGTGTAGGTCAGCGGCGCGGACAGGCCGTGGGCGATGTCGAAGTTGTAGTCCGGCACGTCGGCGGACACCTCGGCCGCCGAGAACGGGCCGGGACCGGAGACCTGCAGGAAGTACCGCGCCGACTCCTCCAGGAAGTCGCGCAGCTGACTGCCGGTCAGCCGCACGCCCACCAGCGTGTTGTCGAAGATGTAGAGGCCCGCGACGTCCCTGATGGACACGTCGCCGCCGGGGATCGCCGCCGCCCGGTTGAAGGGCGCGCACAACGACAGCACCGGCAACGACGTGGACTTCGCGACCTCCAGCGCCTGCACGTGGTTGATGAACCGCAACGCCGGCGTGTCCTCGAACCGCGCCCGAGCTGCCGACATCGGAGCGGCGCAGGTGCCGATGCGGGCGTTGACGTAGGAGACGACCTTCGAGTGGTCGTGCCGCAGCAGCCGCACGATCCGCGGGTCCTCCTCGACCGAGGCGGCCGACAGCACGGAGGACCTCGACGCCACCAGTTCCCAGCGGGTGCCGAACCGCAGGTCGAACTCCATCACCGACAACCGCTTGCCCGAGAACAACGGCTCCGTCAGCAGCACGCGCCGCCCGGTCACCTTGTTCACCGCGAACCGTTCGGGGATCTCCACGTGCGCGTGCCCGACGAGCACCGCGTCGATCCCCGGCACGGTCTCGGCCACGAGCTCCGCGCAGTTCTCCGGGAACGGCACCTGGTCCCCCAGCGACGACGAGAGGTCGGCACCGGAGTGCGCCACGACGATCACCAAGTCGGACTTGCTCCGCACCTCGGGAACCCAGTGCAGCGCCTGCTCGACGAGGCCGGGGAACGTCATCACGCCCTCGACGTGGGCGCGGTCCCACACGGCGATCCCGGGGTTCGTCAGACCGAGGATCCCCACCCGCAACGGCGGCCCGCCGGTCCGCCACACCGTCTTGACCACGTACGGCGCGAACGCGGGCAGCCCCGTGGACACGTCCAGCGCGTTGGCGGCCAGCAGCGGGAACTCCAGCTGCCGCTCGAACGTCCGCAGCACCTGCAACCCGTAGTTGAACTCGTGGTTGCCCAGCGCCGCGGCCGTGTAGCCGATCGCGTTCATCGCCGCGGCCATCGGATGCACGTGTGCGCGCGTGATCGGCTCCACGCGGGCGTAGTAGTACGCCAGCGGTGTGCCCTGGATGGTGTCTCCGGCGTCGAGCAGCAACGTCCGCTGGCGCCCCACGCTCGCACGCACCTGGGACACCAGAGACGAGATCTTCGCGAGCCCGACGTCGTCGTGCGCGAAGTCGTCGAACTCGCGATCCCGGTAGTAGTCCCAGTTGAAGAGGTTGCCGTGCAGGTCGGTCGTGCCCATCACCGTCAGCGTGAACGTGCGCAGACCGCTCACCTCCGGTTGTGGTCGGGCATACAACCCGACCATAACCACTCACACTTGACCGGAGGGTTACCTCGTCGCGGGACGCCGGCCGCGCTGACCGGGTTCGACCACGTTGGAGGCGACGGGCCTCCCGTCCTCTGTGGTGGCGATCACGGTGGCGGTGTCGCCTTTTCGACACCTTCGGTCACGGTCCCGGCGTCGACCACGTACGTATTGGCGCAACCGCCGGTGGACTTCACCTCGACGGACGAGTCGCTGATCGCGGTGATCTCACCGGTCTGGGACTCGCCGTGGGTGTCCGTGCCGAACCCGGGACTACCGCGCATGCCGGCGCCGCCTGCGCGTGACCTGTGCCTGGCGCGGGCGTGAGCTGTGGGAGCCGCTCACAGCTGGTACACAGGACCGGCGTTCACGATGGGAGCCATGCGCGCGATGAAGACCGAACTCCGCAGGCCGGACGGGAAGCCGGTGCGGGTGCTCGTGGTCGACGACGAGTCCACTCTGGCCGAGCTGATGACGATGGCGCTGCGCATGGAGAAGTGGGACGTCCGCACGGCTCTCGACGGCCAGACGGCGGTGCGGACCGCGCGGGACTTCCGCCCGGACGTGGTGGTGCTCGACGTGATGCTGCCGGACTTCGACGGGTTCGAGGTGCTGCGCAGGATGCGCGCGGAGTCCCCGGTCCTGCCCGTGCTGTTCCTGACGGCCAAGGACGCGGTGGAGGACCGCATCGCCGGGCTCACCGCCGGTGGCGACGACTACGTCACCAAGCCGTTCTCGCTGGAGGAGGTCGTGCTGCGGCTGCGCGCACTGCTGCGGCGCACCGGCGTGACCGACTCGGACGCGGGCACCCGGCTGGTCGTCGGCGACCTGTCGCTGAACGAGGAGACGCGCGAGGTGGAGCGCGGCGGCACCTCGATCGACCTGACGGCGACGGAGTTCGAGCTGCTGCGCTACCTGATGCGCAACCCGAAGCGCGTGCTGAGCAAGGCGCAGATCCTGGACCGCGTGTGGAGCTACGACTTCGGCGGCCAGGCCAACATCGTCGAGCTCTACATCTCCTACCTGCGCAAGAAGGTCGACGCCGGGCGCACCCCGATGATCCACACCATGCGAGGCGCCGGCTATGTCCTCAAGCCTGCGTCCTAGGACGCTGAGGGCGCAGCTGGTCTCCGGCCAGATCGTCCTGCTCACCGCGCTGTGCCTGGTGATCGGCGGGGTCTCGGTGCTCGCGCTGCACTCGTTCCTGATGGCCAACCTCGACCGCGAGGTCACGACGCTGCGGCCGGCACCGCCCAACTCGTCGTTCGGCCCGCCCGGCATCAACGCGTGGATCGGCCCCGACGGCACCATCCGCGGCACGGTCGAGCTCCCGGGCTGGCCGGCCCCGCGCCTGCTCACCGACGACGAGATCGCGGTGCTGGAGGCCACGCCGGCCGGCCTGCGCACCGTCGACCTGGGTGACGCGGGCGAGTTCCGCGTGGTGACCGACCGGATGAACGTCAAGGGGCTGTCGCTGACGCGCGTGACGGACGTCGTGTGGCGGATGGTCTGGATCCTCGCCGGGCTCATCCTCGCGGGAGCGGCGGTGGTCGCGCTGGCGGGCAGGGTGGTCGTGCGGCGCGCGCTCGTGCCGCTGGACCGGGTCGCGGAGATCGCCACGCGCGTCTCCGAGCTGCCGCTGCACGAGGGCGAGGTCGCGCTCGCCGAACGCGTGCCGGAGGAGGACACCGACCCCGCCACCGAGGTCGGCAAGGTGGGACTCGCCCTGAACAGGATGCTCGGCCACGTAGACAGGGCCCTGAAGGCGAGGCACGACAGCGAGACCAGGGTCCGGCAGTTCGTCGCCGACGCCTCCCACGAGCTGCGCACGCCGCTCGCCGCGATCAGGGGCTACGCGGAGCTGACGCGCAGGACCGGCGAGGACCTGCCGCCGGAGGTCACCCACGCGATGAGCCGCGTGGAGTCCGAGGCGCTGCGGATGACGTCGCTGGTGGAGGACCTGCTGCTGCTGGCACGCCTCGACGCGGGCCGCCCCCTGGAGAGCGAGGACGTCGACCTCTCCCGGCTGGTGCTCGACGTGGTCGGCGACGCGAGGATCGCGGGCCCCGGCCACAGCTGGAAGCTCGCGCTGCCGGAGGACCCGGTGGTCGTCACCGGCGACGTGCGGCGGCTGCACCAGGTCCTCGGCAACCTGCTGTCCAACGCCCGCGCCCACACCCCGCCCGGCACGACCGTGACCACCGGCCTGTCCGTCCACGACGGACGCGCCGACCTGACCGTCACCGACGACGGTCCCGGCGTCCCGCAGGGCCTGGAGGTCTTCGAACGGTTCGCGCGCGGCGACTCCTCGCGCTCGCGGGCGGCGGGCGGCACCGGGCTGGGCCTGTCGATCGTGGCCGCCGTGGTCGGTGCGCACGGCGGTGAGGTGTCCGTCGCGAGCGCGCCGGGCCACACCGCGTTCACGGTGTCCCTTCGCACAGCTCGTCCACAGCAGGGGCACGCGACCGGCCCAGGCTAGGGCGTGTCCCGTGAGACGAGAACGCGATCACCGTCGACAAGACGCCCGCCTCGCTGTGGGTGATGGGCCTGTCCGCACGGCTGTTCGGCGTCACCGCGTGGAGCGTCCTGGTGCCGCAGGCGTTGGTGGGCGTGGGCAGCGTGTGGCTGTTGTACGCGACGGTCCGCCGCTGGTTCTCCCCCGCCGCGGCGCTGATCTCGGGGGCGGTGCTCGCGCTGACCCCGGTCGCGGTCCTGATGTTCCGCTTCAACAACCCTGACGCGCTGCTGGTGCTGCTCATCGCGGGCGCGTGTTGCACCGCCGCGACGGTCGGAGCCAGAACGCCGCGTCACTGCAGCTGGCGTCCGGCAGGCCGGTGATCGCGATCGGCGGCTGGAACGGCAGCGATCCCGCTCCCACGCTCGACGAGTTCCAGGCGCTCGTCGCCGAGGGCGAGGTGCGGTACTACGTCGAAGACGGGCGCGGCAGCGACATCGGCGAGTGGGTCCAGGCGAACTTCCAGGCCGTCACCGCGGGCGGTCAGACGCTCTACGACCTGACCTCCGGGAACTGACCTCCCCGAGCCGGGCTGCGCGTCGTGCCACAGCAACGGCAGCAGGTCGGCACCTCGCCGCCACAGCCACGGAATCCCCTTGAGCGCCAGCCACGCCACGTGGTGCCACACCTTCAGCTCACGCCCGCCGGAACACTCCAGGCTGATGTCGTCCACGGTGTGCCCGAGCGCGCGCAGCTCGGCCGCGAACGCCCTGGCCAGCAGCCGGTGCCCGCGTTCGGACGGGTGCAGCCGGTCGACCGCCCACGTCTCCAGCTCGTACGCGCCGGGCAGCGTGTGCAGGTCGACGCACCGCACCCCGTGCCGCGCCACCACGACGTCGATCACGCGGTTGTACGCGTCGATCCGGTCCTTCAGCACCCGCCGCAATCGGCCGGGCAGCTTGAACACCCGTCCCTGGTCGTGGAACCGGACCGTGACGACCGAGACCCCCGCGGCCGTCAGCGCGCCGCAGACGTGGTCGAGGTCCTCGTGCATCCGCCGCACGGAGAAGTCCGACCGCAGCGTGTCGTTGACACCCACGATGACGACGGCGGCGGTGGGCCGGTCCGCCAGCGCCCGCGGCAGCTGCGTGTGCCGGACGTCGGCCAGGCGCGCACCGGAGACCGCGTGGTTGCGGTAGCCGTTGTCCTCGAACGCGGCGGAGAGGATGGGGCCGAAACCGCGCCAGCCGCCCTGCACGAGGTCGCCGATCCCGACCGCTGTCGAGTCACCGAGTAAGACCAGCACGCGGACCAGCATCAACGGGCCCGGTGATGCCGGAATGACCGTGCGGGAACGGTTCAGCGAAATGCTGGGTAAAGCGGGAGTTCGAGCACCTCGGTGCCGTAGCGGTCGGCCAGCGCGCCGATGACGGCGTCCGCGTGGGACGCCACCGTCTTCTCCCCCAGGAGCAGCGCGTCGGACCGCAGCCGCAGCCACCGGCCCGCCAGCACGACGCTGCGCGGCGGCGCGTTGTCGACGCTCGGCATCGGCTTGGAGAGAGCACGCCACGTCGCGAGCCACACCCACAGCAGCTGGGCCTGCAACAGCCTCGGTAGGAGCACCGCGTCGTCGTCCATCTCGGGCCACACCGACCCGACCTCCGCCCGCCACGCGGCGATCATGGCCTCGGACATCCCCGGCGGCAGGCCCCACCCGCACCAGCAGGACGGGAACGGCACGCGCAACGCGGCCGCGTCGAACACGATGTCGCGGACGCAGCCGCCCTCGAAGTCGACGAAACGGACACCGCGCGAGGTGACCAGGTGGTTGTCGGGGCAGGACGTCGACGGGCTGAACGCCCTGCGCCGCGAGGTGCTGAACGCCCGTGCCGCGGCGGCGGCGAAGTCGGTGGCCTGCGAGGACGTCTCGACGCCCAGCGTGGTGCCCAGCAGCGCCGGCAACCCGGCGATCGCCGCGTGCACGTCGACCGCGATGGGGTCCTGGCAGCACTGGGCTCCCGCGCGGCGCATCAACGCGTCGAAGTCGGCGTCACGGCCGGCCGTCGTGGCGTGCAGGCGTCCCATGGCGTGCGCCCACGAGAGCAAGCCGCGTTCCGCGACGCGCGCGTCCTTGGCGTGCAGCTTCTCGGACAGCCGCGGCGCACGGCCGAGGTCCTCCAGCACGACGAGGCGCGACGCGGCGTCGTGCGCGAACAGTTCCGGGGTGGCCCGCTCCTCGGAGGGAAGAGCGGTCAGGAGCTGGTGGCTGACGGCCTCGTGCGCCCACGGGTCGCGGTCGCCGCTGGCTTCCGGATAGCGCTTCACGACCAGCGTGCGGGGCATGGAGAACGGCGACGAGGCCACTCTCACGCGGATGACGACGGAACGACCGGTACCCCCGAGAGCCTCGGGGTCCGCGAGGCGCACCTGGGCGCCCATCCGTTTCGTCAGCACCCGCTCGGCCGCCCCGACAGCGTCCTCTATGTCAGATGATGTCGTGTCGGGAGAGCCCGCGGTGATCTCCACGCTCATCTCCTCCGACCCTACTCCCCAAAGCACGCGAGCCGGACCCGACGCTAATCCGGCCAGGCCTCGACCACCACTACTCGTTGGTAACGGCTCGCACCGCCCGGAGGGGTCCGTTGATCATCCCCTGGACAGTGGACGTGTGAAAACACCATCCGTTGCCCCGCGCCTGCGGATCAACAACACGAACGCGGCCGCGGCGACAATACCGATCAAGTTGATTCCGAGCTGAGCCACCGCAGGGCCCACCCTGTCCCACACTCCGAGAACAGCGGCCAGCGCCGCGTACCCGGCGGCGGGCACGGTGGTGACCGAGATGAACACGCCGACGAGCGCCGCGGACTTGGCCGACGTCATCGAGAGCATGCCCGCCGCGCCCGCCAGCAGGGCGACGATCAGCGAGAACGGCCCGAACTGGTAGATGAACTCCGACTCGGTCCCGTTCAGCAGCGTCTCGCGGTCCAGCAGTCCCACCCCGGAGCCGAGCCAGGTCAGCACCGAGGTGACCGCCATGGCCAGCGGGAACCCGATCGCGAGCGCGATCGCGGCCCTGCGCACCAGGTCCCAGCGCTTCGCGACGAGCCCGACGGCGACAGCGGCGAGAGGACCGAACTCCGGGCCCACGACCATCGCGCCGACCAGCGTCACCGTGGAGTTCGTCGCGATGCCGACGGCCCCGAGCAGGCACGAGATCGTGAGGAACGCCTGGAAGGTGACGCTCGGCTTGGACTCCTCGCCGGTCTTCGCGATCAGCTCGTCCCAGACGATCACGTCGGAACCCTCACCGGGCGCGTTCTCCTGCGCCCGGTCGGCGGCGTCGGACAGCGACGTGTCGATCGTCTCGATCGTGATGCCGCCGTCGCGGTCGATCTCCAGGACGCACAGCGCGCTGACGATCTCGTCGACCGACTCGCGCGCCACGTCCGCCGTGATCAGGTCGCCCTCGGGGTCGACCGCCGCACCACGCAGGACCACCAGGTGGGTGGCTCCCGCGTGGTCGCGGAGGATCTTGCACGCGGCGTCGGCCTGGTCCGCGGGGCAGACCACCCGCAGCCGGAGCATCAGCTCTTCTGGTCGGGCTTGGCGTCGACGCCCGCTTCCTTGCGCTGCTGGGCGGTGATCGGCGCCGGGGCCGCGGTCAGCGGGTCGTAGCCGCCGCCGGACTTCGGGAACGCGATGACCTCGCGGATCGAGTCGACGCCCGCGAGCAGCATGCAGAGGCGGTCCCAGCCGAGCGCGATGCCGCCGTGGGGCGGGGCGCCGAACTTGAAAGCGTCGAGCAGGAAGCCGAACTTCTCCTGCGCCTCCTCCGCACCGATGCCCATCACGTTGAACGCGCGCTGCTGCACGTCGGCGCGGTGGATACGGATGGAGCCACCGCCGAGCTCGTTGCCGTTGAGGATCACGTCGTAGGCGTAGGCCAGCGCGTTGCCGGGGTCGTCCTCGAAGTTGTCGATCCACTCCGGCGTGGGCGAGGTGAACGCGTGGTGCAGCGCCGTCCACTTGCCGCCGCCGACCGCGACGTCACCGGCCTCGAGCTTGTCGACGGCCTCGAACATCGGGAAGTCGACCACCCAGGCGAACGCCCAGGCGTTCTCGTCGATCAGGCCGACGCGGTGCGCGATCTCGACGCGGGCGGCACCCAGCAGGGCGCGCGCGTCACGCGGGTCGCCCGCCGCGAAGAAGATGCAGTCGCCGGGGTTGGCGCCGACGGCCTTCGCGAGACCGTCGCGCTCGGCGTCGGTGAGGTTCTTCGCGACCGGGCCGCCGAGCGTGCCGTCCTCGCCGACGAGCACGTACGCGAGACCCTTGTGGCCGCGCTGCTTCGCGAACTCCTGCCAGCCGTCGAGCGTGCGGCGCGGCTGCGAGGCGCCACCCGGCATGACGACGGCGCCGACGTACGGCGCCTGGAACACGCGGAACGTCGTGTCCTTGAAGTACTCGGTCAGCTCGGTGAGCTCGACGTCGAAGCGCAGGTCCGGCTTGTCCGAGCCGTACTTCGCCATCGCCTCCGCGTAGGAGATGCGGCGGAACGGCAGCGGCAGCTCGACGTCCTTGAGCTCCTTCCAGATGGTGGAGAGGAGCTTCTCGGTCAGCGCGATGACGTCGTCCTGCTCGACGAAGCTCATCTCGATGTCGAGCTGGGTGAACTCCGGCTGGCGGTCGGCGCGGAAGTCCTCGTCGCGGTAGCAGCGCGCGATCTGGTAGTAGCGCTCCAGGCCACCGACCATGAGC
>JASLAV010000659.1 GCA_030146905.1 Lentzea sp.
CCGGGTGGGCAGCCGATCGGGAAGCGTTCCGCGGAGGGCTCGAAGTCTCCGGTGGCGGCCCGCTGGCCGAGCAGTTCGCCCGCCTCACGCGAGCGTTGCTGAACGCCCCGACGGTGGCCGACGTGCTCGACCAGGTCGTGAAGGCCGCGCACCGGGTCATCCCCGGCGCCGACCTCGTCTCCATCACGCTGCGCGGTGCCGACGGTTCCTTCCACACGCCCGTGCAGACGAACGCGATCGCGGTCGAGCTGGACCACGTCCAGTACGAGACGGGGGAAGGACCGTGCGTCGCGGCCGCCAGGAACCCCGGACCAGCCGAGATCCGCAGCGACGACCTCGCCGCCGAACCGGCCTGGCCGCGCTTCGGCCCGGAGGCCGCCCGGCGCCACGTCAGCTCCGTGCTGTCCGTCGCGCTGCTGCCCGACGCCCGGCCACCGCGGTGCTCCGGTGCGTTGAACATCTACTCGCGCCGCCCCGGCGGACTGGCGCGGGACGCCCACGAACCCGCGCTGCTGCTGGCCACGCACGCCTCGCTGGCGCTGGCGGGCACCGAGGCGGTCACCAGAGCCGACCTCACCGTCGCGCAGCTGCGCAAGGCCATCGATAGCCGCGACGTCATCGGGCAGGCGAAGGGGATCCTGATGGCCCGGCGCGGCATCAGTGCCGACGACGCCTTCGACGTGCTCCGCCGCACGTCGCAGAACCTGAACCTCAAGCTCGCGGACGTGGCGCGCATCGTGACCGCCCGGCACACCGATCTCGACCTCACCGGCAGGATCGGGCTGCCGGTCACCGATGACTGAGCGGGCACCGCTCGCCAGGGGCTCCGACGCCTGGCGGGAGGCGTCGGCCCACCGGCTCCAGGAACGGCTGCGGCTGCACACCGGCCTGAACGAAGGTGTGGGGATCCTCCAGGTGTGGAATGCCTGCCACCAGCAGGAGGCGCGGGACCTGCTGTTCGCCGCTCACGGGAGCGCCGGGCAGGACGCGGAGGCCACCAGGATGATCGAGGTGGTCGACGCCGCGGCGGAAGCCCGCGCCGATCCCGACGCGGGCTGGGACTGACCGCCCGCGCGGGCAGGAGAGGAGGGCGCGGCACATGCGGGACGATGACTGGAGCCGGGACAGGGCGGAGTTCGCGGCCCGCCCGCCGGACGCGCCCCATCCGGCGGGGAAGACCGACGAGAGCCCTCTCGGCAGGCAGTTCGCGCAGCTGACCTCGCTGCTGCTGAACGTGGACACCGTCGCGGAAGCGCTGGAACACGTGGTCAGCGCGACGTTCGCCGTGCTGCCGGACGCCGACGTCGTCAGCGTGACCCTGCGCTCGGCGGACGGACAGCTGCACACCCCGGTCGACACGGATCCGGTCGCAGTGGAGCTCGACCGGCTGCAGCAGCGCCACGGGCACGGCCCCTGCCTGGAAGCCGCCCGCGAGGGCACGGCCTACAAGTACAGCGGTGACCTGGCCACCGACCCCGCCTGGCCGCGGTTCGGCCCGGAGGCCGCGGAACTCGGCTTCGCCTCGGTCCTGTCCACCGCGCTGCTGCCCGACGCGATCCCGCCCCGCCTGTCGGGGGCGCTCAACGCCTACTCCCGCGACCAGCGCAAGCTGGGCGACGAGACCGCCCGCGACCGCGCGCTGCTCCTGGCCACCCACGCCTCGCTCGCACTGGCCCACACCGAAGCCGTGCAGCGGGCGGAGCTGCGCGAGACCCAGCTGCGCCGCGCCGTCGAGAGCAGGGACGTCATCGGCCAGGCCAAGGGCATCCTGATGCAACGACGCGGCATCGGCGCCGACGAGGCGTTCGACCTGCTGCGCCGCATGTCGCAGGACCTCAACGTCAAGCTGGCCCAGCTGGCGCACACGCTCGCGACCCGGCACACCGAGATCGACCTGCCCGGCGACTGACCCGACCAGGAGAACAGGTGGAGTGACCGACCGGGCGATGGCGGATCGCCGAGATGGACACGTGGGACCTCGAGCCCTCGGAACCCGCTTTCGTCGAGCTCGCCGACGACGGAACCGGCCGGTTCGGCTTCGCCGCCGTCACCGGCTGGATGGACTGCCGGTGGTCAGAGCGCGACGGCCGCCCGTTCGTCGAGTTCAGCTGGGACGGCAACGACGAAGAAGCCCAGGCCAGCGGTCGCGGCTGGGCCGTACTGGGCGAGGACGGCACGTTGTCCGGCCACCTGTTCTTCCACATGGGTGATGATTCGCGCTTCCGCGCGGTCAGGGCTTGACCCGTCACGCCCCGGACGGCGGCTCGTACCTGATCGGCATGCGCCGCTTCCGCCGCCCGCGGTCGGGCCACACGAAGCGCGCGATGTTGGCCCACGCGACGATGAAGGCGATCGAGAAGACGAACGTGCACAGCCAAGCCAGGAAGACCCGCGACCGCACGTCCGGCTGCAACGGCCTGCCGTGCCGCTCGGTGTGGACGGCGTACTGCCTGCCGATGTCCTCTGGCGCGAGCCAGCCCGTCACGGTCGACGTGTACGTCTCCCCGCTCGACCTGACCCTGACCTCCGCCTCGCACTCGTGGTGGAAGCCGAAGCCCCGCCAGGCCACCGGTCCGTGGCGTTCGCAGGACTTCGCCGTGGCCACCAGCGTGGCCTTGTCCAGGTCTCCCGGCTCGATCTCGTCCCAGAAGTGGTTGAAGATCGTGGCGCCGAGCAGGTAGCCGAGCAGCGGGACGACCAGGGCGACGAGGACGCGCCGGAGAACGTTCACCCTGTTCCTCCTCAGGACGTGATCAGCGCTGCCTACTTCGATCCGACGTGCACCTTGGTTCCCTGCGGTCCGAACAGGACGAGCACCTCGACCGCGCCGCCGTCGCCGCTGCCGAGCCAGTGCGGCACCGACGTGTCGAACTCCGCCGCCTCCCCGGCCGGCAGGACCAGATCGCGGTCGCCGACCACCAGGCGCAGCCGGCCGTTGAGGACGTACAGCCACTCGAAGCCGTCGTGCGTCTTCAGCGCCGGCTCCAGCGGCTCCGGCGTCGCGGGGATGAGCATCTTGAACGCCTGCGTGCCGCCGGGCCTCCTGGACAGCGGGATGAACACCATCCCGTACCGCTTGATCGGCTTGAGGTGGATGCGGGGGTCGCCGGTGCGCGGGGCGCCGACGAGTTCGTCCAGCGGGACGCCGTGAGCGCGGGCCAGCGGCAGCAGCAGTTCGAGCGTTGCCCGGCGCTGTCCGGTCTCCAGCCGCGACAGGGTGCTCTCCGGTGTTCCTGTCTTCTCGGCGAGTTCCGCCAGCGTCACCCCGCGCTCCTGCCGCAACGCGCGCAACCGGGGCCCCACGCCGTCCAGCACGTCCCTCGTCTCGTCGTCCACGCCTTCACCTTGCCAGAACAGCAATTTTTCGTGCCAGGCGGAACGGACGCGGGCAACACTCGGTGCAAGCGGACGAGGAGGCTGGATGAACACCGGGGAAGCAGTCGCGTTCTGGGACGACGTCCACGCGAAGGCGAGGTCCGGCGACCCGCGTCCGAACGTCCGTCTCGTTGAGACGGTCGCGGACCTGCCGGCGGGAGACGCGCTGGACCTGGGCTGCGGCAAGGGCGGCGACGCGATGTGGCTCGCCCGCCAGGGCTGGCTCGTGACCGCCGTCGACATCTCGGCTGTCGCAGTGGAGAGACTCGCCGACGCAGCGGGCGCGCGAGGACTGGCCCAGCGGATCACGGCGCAGAGGCACGACCTGGGCCACGCGTTTCCCGCGGGCAGTTACGACCTGGTCAGCTCCCACTACCTGCACACGCCGTTCGAACTGGACCGGGCGGCCGTGTTCAGGAACGCCGCTCGTGCCCTGCGCCCAGGAGGAATCCTGCTGATCGTCGACCACGGCTCGATCGCCCCCTGGTCCTGGGACCAGAACGCGGACTTCCCGGCCCCGCAGGAGATCTCCGAGGAGATCGGCCTGGACCCGTCGAAGTGGCTCACGGAAAAAGCCGAAGCATGCACCCGCACCGCGACAGGACCGGGTGGGCAGACCGCCGAGGTCGTCGACCACGTCCTGGTCATCCGCCGCATCGCCTGAGGGGGTGTCCGCGGCCGCCGCAAGGCTTTCCGCGGCACCATCCGCGTTCAGGCCGGCACCGGCCGCCGGTCGCCGAGCCACCTGCGGTAGCGGCGCAGTGCGGCGCGCCGGTGCAGCCGCTCCCCCGCCAGCGCCAGGACCGGATGCGTGCGGGCAGGCGGCTTCTCCCTGCCCAGCCTGGCCAGTCGGCACCGCACGGTGGCCTGCGTGGCGGCGGAGGCGAGCAGCTTGTCCCGCCACCTCACCGGTTCGACCTCGACGCCGGCGTCCTCACCGCGCAGCCAGCGGCCGGGCAGGTCCGGATCGACGGCGAGCGCCGTCGCCATGCCGATCACGGACGTGCCGCTCGCCAGCACCTGCTCCGCCACCGACCGGCGGCGGATGCCTCCCGTCAGCATGATCGGAACGGTGGCACCGGCGACGATCGTGGCGGCGGCGTCGAGGAAATACGCTTCGCGCGCGAGGGTGCTGCCGTCCGCCGTGTGGCCGTGGGTGGCCAGGCTTTCCACCGATCCCCCTGACAGTTCCACGAGATCGACCCGGCGCTCCGCCAGCATCGCCACGACCTCCGCCGCGTCGTCGGGGGCGAATCCGCCTCGCTGGAAGTCCGCGGTGTTCAGCTTCACGCCCACGGCGAACCGTTCGCCCACCTCGGCGCGGACGGCGGTGATGACGTCGAGCAGCAGCCGGGCCCTGTTCTCCAGAACTCCGCCCCAGCGGTCCTGGCGCTTGTTGGTCAGCGGCGACAGGAACTGGCTCATGAGGTAGCCGTGTGCGGCGTGGATCTGCACGCCGTCGAACCCCGCCGCCTCGGCCTTCCGCGCGGTCGCCGCGAACCGCCGAACGATCTCCTCGATCTGCTCCGGCGTCATCGGCTCCGGTCGCGCGTAGACGCGCGAGTAGCGGCCGATGCTGACCGCGACGTCGGACGCGGACCGGGCGACACCGGGCATGTCCGCGGTCACGACGCGGCCGGGGTGGTTGATCTGGAGCCACACCCGGCCGTCACCGGACCTGGCGGCCTCCGCCCACCGGCGGAACGGTTCCAGCGGCGTGTCCTCCTCCAGCACGACGTCAGAGGGATCGGCCAGCGCCCTGCGGTCCACCATGACGTGCCCGGTGATCAGCAGGCCGGCGCCGCCCCGCGCCCAGCGCCGGTAGAGCTCGACCAGTTCGGGCGCTGGCAGCTGGCCGTCGACGGAGAGGAACTCCTCCATCGCCGCCTTGGCGATCCGGTTGGGCAGCCTCTGACCACCGGCCAGCACCAGAGGTGTGTCGAGCTGTGCCATGCGCTTCCTCCCACAATGTTGACAGTGTCCATATCAACAGGAGGAAATGTACAGTGTCAACATGAGTCGTTCGACCTACCACCACGGCGACCTGCGGGCGGGCCTGCTGGCCTCCGCGCTCGAACTGGTCGAGGAAGCAGGACCGGAACAGCTGTCCCTGCGCGCCGTGGCACGCAGGGCCGGTGTGTCACCGAACGCGCCGTACAACCACTACGCGGACAAGGACGCCCTGCTCACCGCACTCGCCACCCACAGCTTCGAACTGCTGCGGGAACGCATGTCCGCCGCGGTGGCCACCGCCGGACCCGGTGACGAGATCATCGCCATCACGGTCGCCGCGGTTCGCCACGCCCTCGCCCGTCCGGGCCTGTACCGCCTGGCGGTCAGCCACGTGTGCAGTGACGACCCGGGAACGCGAGCCGCGGAGGACGCGGTGAAGGCGGTGGTGGCGACCAGCTTGACCCTCGCCCCCGGCGATCCCCGGGGTGAGGCGCTCTGCCAGGGCATCTGGGCGCTGACGCAAGGGCTCAGCCTGCTGCTGGTCGACGGGTCGCTGAAGCCTGCACGAGGTCAGGACGTCGACGAGTTCATCCGCACGATCGTCCGGGCGACGCTCACCGCACAGCTGTCGGCGGAGGACTCGCCTGGAACGCCCGGATGACGATCTCGGCGAAGCGCCGGGAGGCTGCGGCACGGGTCGCCGGTGAACTCGCCTGGATGCCGCCGTTGGCCATGAGGACGAGAACCAGGTCGTCCAGCACGAAGTCCCGGCGCAGCCGACCTGACCGCTTGGCCTTGCGGGCCAGCTTCGCGACCAGGCCCAGCGTCTTCTCACGACGCGCCGCGAAGTCGACGGCGTGCGGGAAGACGGACGTGAAGGCCGCGGTGAAACCCCGGTCACGGGCGTGCAGCTCGCAGATCCTCTCGATCACCGAGCAGAAGCCGTGCCACGGGTCGGGGTCCGCGAGCCCCTCCTCCACGATGGTCTCGCAGAGCAGCATCTGGCCGGCGAACGCCTCCGTGGCAAGGACCTCCTTGGTCGGGAAGTGGCGGTAGAGGGTCGCGGGACCGACTCCGGCGCGGCGGGCCACCTCGCGCATCGGCGCGTTCAGGCCCTCGGTGGCGAACACCTCGCGTGCCGCGTCCAGGATGTGTTCGCGGTTGTACCGGGCGTCGGAGCGCACTGCCTGAGACGAATGACCGGCCATGCTCTCACCTTAGCGAAACGGACGGGTGCGTCCGTTACCTTCGCGGTCGTGAAAGCTGTTGTGGTGCAGGAGTTCGGCAGCCCTGAGGGGATGGCCGTGGTCGACCTCGACACCCCGGTACCCGCTCGGGGACAGGTGTTGATCGCCGTCGAGGCGATCGGTGTCGGCGGGGTCGACGTGCTGGTCCGGCGCGGCGATCTGGCCGCCTACGGGTTCCGTGCGGGCCTCGTCCCCGGCGGAGAGGTCGCGGGCACCGTGATCGCGGCGGGCGACGACGTGGACAGGTCGTGGATCGGGCAGCGCGCGTGGGCGGCCACCGGCGCCGGTGGCTACGCCGAGCACGCGGTGGCCGAGGCCGTGGGCCTCGCCGCGCTTCCGGAGAACCTGTCGGGGATCGACGCGGTGGCGCTCGGAAGCGCCGGGGTCGTCGCGCACTTCGGTCTTGCCCACGCCCGTTTCACGGCCGGCGAGTCCGTGCTGGTGCGCGGCGCGGCGGGCAGTCTCGGGATCATGACGGTCCAGCTCGCGGCGCTGAGCGGTGCGGGCGCGGTCGCGGTCACCACCTCCTCGGCCGCACGCGGCGAACGGCTGCGGGCGCTCGGGGCGACCGAGGTGCTGGACCGCTCCGGTCAGGGCGGTCAGGCCGGCTACGACGTCATCATCGACGTCGTGGCGGGCAGGGACCTGCCGTCGTTCCTCGACCGGCTCACCCCGAACGGGCGCATGGTCGTGGTCGGTGCCGTCGGAGGCCAGCCGCCGGACGACTTCGGCAAGCGGATCATGAGCGCGTTCCGGAAGTCGCTGTCGTTCGCGACCTTCAGCGCCGCCACGGTGTCCGAATCGGACAGACGAGCGGTGAGGAACGAGCAGTTCGCCGCGGCCGCCCGCGGTGAGCTGCACGCGGTGGTGCACGAACAACTGCCGTTGGCACAGGCAGCCCTTGCGCACCACAGGATGGACGCCGGCGAGGTGTTCGGCAGGATCGTCCTCATCCCCTAGCCGGCATCCGCGTACCCGCGCAGCCCCTTCGCCACGTGGTCCTCGTCGCCGATCAGGACGACGTCCACGGGGTTCTCGGTGCCGTTGAGCGCGAGAACGCGGCGGTAGGACTCGAACTGGGTGCAGAAGGAGAGTCCTTCTGCCATGGTGTGGCGGGCCTGCTCGTCGGTGGTGGCCGCGGCGGCTGCGGCGGCGGCCGTGACGGCGGGAATGATGCGCTCCGCCAGGGCTTTCGGGCCTGCCAGGTACGGCACGGTCCCGTCCGCCAGTTCGCCGGTGACCCGCAGTGCCTTGGGAGCCATGGCCGCGACGAGAACCGGGGTGGGTCGCGCACCGCGGACGTGCGCGGGCAGCACCGAGCGGGCGCTCGTCCGCTCAGGGGTCGATGACGAGCTCGAACTCGTTGTCCAGCAACCGTCGTGCGTCCAGGTCGCCCCACTCGGCGGCCCGTTCGAGCACGTCGGCGGCCTCGTCCTCGTCGCCGCGGTCGAGCAGGAACGCGCCCAGGTGGTAGCCGGCGGCGGGTTCGCCGACCTCCTCCGCCAGGCGGTACTCGCGTTCGGCGGCCGCGGGATCGTCCCGGCGCCGGTGCAGGAACTTGGCGTAGTCGATGTGCGCCTGCTGCGCTTCCAGGCCGATGGCCGTGCGCAGCAGTTGCTCGGCCTCGTCCAGGCGCCCGAGCTCGGAGTAGACCTCGGCGAGCGCGCAGTAGGACGTCGGTCTGCTCTCGTCGAGGTACCGCTCGGCCACGGCGAGCGCACTGTCCACGTCGTGCCGGTCGTGCAGGTGCGTGCGGGCCAGGTTGGCCGACGCCAGCGTGTCGCCCAGTTCCACGGCGCGCTCGAACATCACCACCGCCTCGTCGAAGCGGCCCTGCTCGGCCAGGAACAACGCGAAGTTGTTCATCGCCTTGCTGTCACCGGAGGCGACGGCCACCAGGTAGGCGCGCTCCGCGTCGTCGGTCAGGCCGAGGTCGGCCAGCACGTCGGCCAGCACGTCGGCGAGGTCGTCCCGTCCGGCCGCGACCAGGGG
>JASLAV010000663.1 GCA_030146905.1 Lentzea sp.
GCGATCAGACCGCGCCAGGACAGTTCGTCAAGGATGTGCTCGCTCACGCCCGTCATTGTCGCCTACCTGGTCCAACGGGTTTCGACCTGGTACCCAGGTGGGTAGGCCCTCGACATGACGGACCCACGTGATGCGGAGTTACGCCGGCAGACCGAGCACATGCCGCGCGTCAACGAACCGGTGGTCGAAGAGGTCGTCGAGCGCGACGCCGACTACCGCAGGGTGCGGACGGTGCGAACCGTCTGCGCAGTCATCGACATCGTGTGCTGGACGTTCGCCATCGTGCTGTTGGTGCACATCTTCCTGGTGATCGCCGGTGCGAACGCCACCAACGGATTCTTCCAGTTCGTCGCGGGGTGGGCTGACGGCATCACCCTCGGCCTGGACGGTCTCTTCACACCGGAGAACGCCTCCGCGGCGACGCTCCTCAACGAGGGCCTGGCCGCTGTCCTGTGGCTGATCATCGGTGCGTTGCTGACCAACCTGATCACCCGCGTCGCGCTGCCCTCCGGACACCGGCGCGCCTGGTACCGCAGGACGACGCGCCGCTAGAAGAATGACGGGGTGGCCGAGTACGAGTTCGACGTCGCCCCTTCGTTCGCCGAGCAGGACCGCGCCAAGGTCGAGCCGATCGTGCGACGGTTGGAGGACCTCGGCGTCAAGGTCTACTACGACGAGGACCAGCTCGTCGCGCGGTGGGGCCTCGACCTGGTCGAGCTCACCACGGAGACGTTGACCCACAAGGTTCGCTACGTGCTGATGTTCGCTTCACGGCACTACGTAGAGCACAAGTGGGCGCGGCACGAACGCAAGACCGCACAAGCACGGGCTCTTGGGCAGCAGAACGAGTACCTGCTGCCCATCAAGCTCGACGACACCGAGGTACCGGGCCTGCTGTCCAGCATCGGTTACCTGGACCTCCGCGTGCACGACACCGAAGTGATCGCGCAGTCCGTCGTGCAGAAGCTCGCCCAGCACCGCGCCGAGTTCACCCCGTCGACCCCGATCACCCCCAGGTCGGTGGCCGCGCTGGTCAGGGAGAAGCCACGCGGCTGGGAATACCTCCTCTACGCAACCGTTGTGGCGCAAGGGCTTGCCGATCTCCAGCAGAAGTACCGCGAGCACTTCCTGCGCTACTCGCCGCGCAACGGCATCGTCGAGCACGGCAACGGCATCGACCTGATCCGCGACCGCAACGTGCTGCTGGGCGAGATCATCAAGGTCGCCGTGGAGTCCGTCTTCACCGCCGGCACCCAGGAAGCCGCGTTCGGCAGGTCCGGCGCTCCGGGCGACGCGGACCAGATCGTGCACCTCGGCGAGCTGTTCGTGCGCACGTTCGACGAGATCCTCGACTGGGCGCGGGGAATCCACGGGACCAGCTACGCGCACGAGCCCGCCCGTGCCGCCGCTCGGGTGCAGGCGCGGTTCGCGGACCGGCAGCTCGAGGCGATGCACTCGGTGGCGCGGGATCTGCGCGAGGTGGCGGACACGCTGGTCGAGCGGTTGACCGCCGGGGAGCGGATCGACATGACGGTGCCGCTGGTCTTCGAGGTGGAGCCGTCGTTGGAACAGGAGTTCAAGGCGGCGCTGGACCGGCTGTCACGCTGACGAGCGGCGCTTGCCGCCTCTCTTGTAGGTCGACACGGCCGGTGAGTCGATCCAGAACCGCCAAGGCACGTCCATGGCCACGGCAACACCCACGCGCGGACCCGCGTGCACCTTCGCCGCCGGCTCACCCGCGTACAACCGCACAGGCGAGTCGGCAGAGGTCAGGTCGACGCCGTTCTGAGAACGGTCCAGCCCGAGGACCTTGCACAACCGTGCGGGTCCTTTGCCCAGCTCGGCCGCGGAACGCGATGCAGGGCGGCGCGAGAAGGCGATGTCCTCACCCGATACGACCTCGGCCGCGCGCAACAGCACGGCGCCCGGCACTCCGTCGGTCAGTGTCACGACGTTGGCGCAGAAGTGCATGCCGTAGACGAAGTAGACGTACAGGAAGCCGGCCGGGCCGAACATCACCTCGTTGCGAGGGGTCTTGCCGCGGTAGCAGTGGGACGCCGGGTCGTCGCCTCCCCGGTACGCCTCCACCTCGACGATGCGCACGCGCACGCCACCGGCTTCGAGGTAGGAACCGAGGAGGAGCCGGGACGCATCGACCGGGTCGATGGCCAGCTCCTCCCTGGTCAGGAGCCTAGAACTCACGTGCGGAAGCAGCCTTTGCCACGAGCGCGTCGAGCTGTTCGCGGACGCGGACGGGTGCCGTGCCGCCGTGGGCGTCGCGCGACGCGATCGAGCCCCCGACGGTGAGCACAGAGCGGACCTCGGGGGTCAGGGCGGGTGAGATGGCGAGGAACTCGTCGTCGGACAGGTCTTCCAGGCCGACGCCTCGGGTCTCGGCCGCGCGGACGCACGCGCCGGCTGCCTCGTGGGCCACGCGGAACGGGACGCCTTGGCGCACGAGCCATTCCGCGATGTCCGTGGCCAGCGTGAAGCCGGCAGGGGCCAGCGACGCCATGCGGTCGACGTCGAACCGGAGGGTCGCGACCATGCCCGCGAAGGCCGGGAGCAGGAGTTCGAGCTGCTCGACCGAGTCGAACAGGGGCTCCTTGTCCTCCTGCAGGTCGCGGTTGTAGGCCAGGGGCTGGGCCTTCAGGGTGGCCAGGAGGCCCGCCAGGTTGCCGATCAGGCGGCCCGACTTGCCGCGCGCGAGTTCGGCCACGTCCGGGTTCTTCTTCTGCGGCATGATCGAGCTGCCGGTGGACCAGGCGTCGTCG
>JASLAV010000721.1 GCA_030146905.1 Lentzea sp.
CCGACACGAGCAGGCAGGCCGCGAGGTTCCTCGACGAACGAGGAGCGCAGGGGCTGCTCGACTCGGCACGGGACTACGCCCGGCGCAAGCCAGGCACGTTCCTGCTGGGCGCCGCCGTCGCAGGGTTCCTCGTCGGCCGGATCGCGAAGAGTGCGACCGGCGGGAGCCAGGGGCAGGGCGCCCAGAGCCAGATCGCCCAGAGCCAGGGTGTGCCGGGTCAGGGTGCGCCGAGTCAGATCGCCCAGGGTCAGGGTGCGCAGCACCTGCAGGGTGAGGTGCCGGTGGCGACCGGACGTCCTGCCCCGACGCCGGACTTCGGTGCGCCGCTGACGCCGAGCACGTCGCCGGGCCTGCCCGCGGCGGGGGTGCCGCATGTCGAACCCTGAGGTGCCACCGATGCGCACCGACACCACCGCGGAGTCCCTGGGCGACCTCGTCAGCGACCTCACCGGCGACCTGTCCAAGCTGATGCGGCAGGAGCTCGAGCTCGCCAAGGCGGAGATCCGCCAGGAGGCGGTGAAGGCCGGCAAGGCGACCGGGATGCTCGCGGCCGCCGGGTTCGCGGGCTACCTCACCACGGTGCTGCTGAGCCTCGCGCTGGTGTTCGCACTCGGCGCCGTCATGCCGCTCGGCTGGGCCGCGCTGATCGTGGCCGCGTTGTGGGGCATCGCGGGTGCGGTCCTCTACACCAGCGGCCGCGCGAAGCTGCGCACCGTCAACCCGAAACCCGAACGCACGGTCGAAACCCTGAAGGAGGACGCGGAATGGGCGAAACACCCGACCAAATAAGGCGCGACATCGAAGTGACCCGCGCTGAGCTGCGGGCCGACGCCAACCGGCTGGTCGACCACACCAGCCCGCGTGCCATCGCCCAGCGGCGCGTCCGCGGCGTGCGCCAGGGGCTGGTGTCGATGAGGGAGCGAGTGATGGGAACCGCCACGCAGGCCACGACGGCTGTGCGCGAACAGGGTCAGGGCGCCGGGAACGCTGTCGCCGAACGGGCGCAGCAGGCCGGCGACGCCGTCACCGAACGGGCGCAGCAGGCGGCCCAAGTCGTGCAGGAAGCACCGCAGCGGGTCGCGCAGCAGACGCAGGGCAGCCCGCTCGCGGCCGGCCTGATCGCGTTCGGCAGCGGCCTGCTGCTGGCGGCCGTCCTGCCCCGCACCGACGCCGAGCAGCAGGCGGTGCAGCAGCTCTCCGACACCTTCAGCGACGTGGTCGAACCGGCCAAGGAGTCGCTGACGGAGTCGGCGCGGCACCTCAAGGAGGACGTGACGTCCTCGGTCAGCGACGCGGCCGGCGAGGTCAAGCAGGTGGCCGCGGACGCCGCGCAGACCGCGGCCGCGCACACGAAGGAAGCCGCGCAGGACGTCGGCGGACACGCCCGCGAGTCCGGTCAGCGCCTGTCCGGCCAGTGACATGACCGGTTCGCTGTACTTCGTGGGCAACGCCACGACGGTGCTCCGGCTCGGGCCGTTCACGCTCCTGACCGATCCCAACTTCCTCCACAGAGGACAGTGGACCCACATCGGCCAGGGTGTCGTGTCACGGCGGCTCACCGATCCCGCGATCGAGATCGGCGACCTGCCCGAGCTGGACGCCGTCGTGCTGTCCCACCTGCACGGCGACCACTTCGACAGGGTCGCGAGCCGTCAGCTCGCCAGGGACCTGCCCGTGTTCACCACGCCGCACGCGGCGAAACGGCTGTCCCGCAGGGGATTCACCGAGGCCGCGCCGCTGCGGACGTGGGAGACCACGACGCTGACCCGCGGTGCGGCGAAGCTGACGATCACCTCGCTGCCCGGCAGGCACGCGCTGGGACCGGTGGGCCGCCTGCTGCCTCCCGTCATGGGCACCATGCTCGAGTACAGGGAGGCGGCGGGCGTGCTCCCGTTCCGCGTCTACCTCAGCGGCGACACCCTGGTGCACCCCTCGTTGAGGGAGATCCGCGAACGCTTCGACGGCATCGACCTCGCCTTGGTGCACCTGGGTGGGACCAAGGTGCTCGGCGTGCTGCTCACGATGGACGGCAAGCAGGGCACCGACCTGATGGAGCTGCTCACCCCGCGCACCACCGTTCCCGTGCACTACGAGGAGTACGGGGTCATGAAGTCACCGCTCGCCGACTTCACCGCCGAGATCTCGCGGCGCGCCCCCGGTCTGGACGTCCAGGTCGTGGCGCGCGGCGAGACCCTGGCCCTGTGACGTGTTCGGCGGTGTGGCGCGGGGTATGCCGCAGTCATCACTCCTACGACAGCTGGAGGTCGCTGTGACCGGACCCGAGCACGAAGGCGTGGAACGCGGCGCCGCGGAGGAGCGCAGCGGCACACCGCTGACGCCGACCGAGGAGGAGGCGTCGAAGAGGCCGCCGAGCGACCCGGACTCGGGTCAGGGCGCCGGCCTCGACGGTGGCGGCCGCTACGGCGAGGACGGCTGATCGCCGTGCCCGTACCGGTGGAGGACCTGACACAACTGCTCCAGTCGACGCGGCCGGAGGCGACGCTGGTGTTCATCGCGGGCAGCTACGTGGTTGCCGGCCGCGACGAGCTCGCCACCAAGGCCATGCGTGGCGCACTGCCGGTGGTGACCAGGGACGAGTTGCTGGAGCGCGTCGGCGGCTGGCCGGTCACCGACCGCGATCTGGAGAAGGCGGCCGCGATGCTCAGCTCCGCCGTGGACAACAGGGGAGGCTGACGGGTGGCCGCCACACCTGCCGTCGCCGCCTCGAGCAGCTGGCGTGACGACGAGGGCACGCGCCTGCCGTCCGGTGACGTCCACGCCTGGTGGCCTGGTCAGAACCAGACGCTGTGCGGTGTGCCGTTGAGCCGCGCACGGCTCGGCAGGTTTCCCGGCGTGCTGTGGGTCGACGCGCTGTGGATCGAGGACACCGCGGACACACCGGTGATGGGGATGTGTCCGCGGTGCACCGCCGCGACCCGTCCGAAGAAAACCCGCACTTCGCGGTTTCGCCGACCGTAGACGGGGTAGCCGGGACGGGCGTCAAGCAGTCGGCGCTTCCTGTCCCGGCTGTTTCAAGGCGGCGATCACATGAACCACAGCACACTCGACCAGGCCATCCGCGACGCCCTCGCCCTCATCAGGGTCACGGCGGCGGCGGATCTCGCCGTGCAGGCCGAGCAGGCGCGCAAGTGCTTGGCGAAGGCGATGATGGAATCCCCCGACGCACCGCAGCGCGCGCTGGCCCACGTCGCGGCCGCCGACGAGCACCTCGAGTACGGGGAGCTGATGGAGGCGCGCATGCTGCTGACGGCGGCGCGTGAGTTCCTGCCCGGCCGTCGGGCGGCGGTGGCCGCACGGGCGTGACCGCGCGGCCCGCCTGACCTACTGGTCCATGCCTCCCTCGTCGTGGGGCTCCGACTCGTCACGTCCCCGGTGCGGTCCGCCGGGGTTCTCGTCCGCGTAGGTGGGACGGGTGTGCTCGCCGCCGATGTCGGCGTCCTCCAGTTCGCTCTCGGCGGTCACGCGGTCGGGCTCCGGTGTCGTCATCGCCATTCCTCCTGCCAGTCGTGGTGCGTGTCGAAGGCCGCGGCGAGCAGTCGCAACGTCGCCTCGTCGTCGGTCTGTCCCACCTCGGCGCGCAGGAGGGCGAGCTTCTCGGGGAACGGCACGGGGACGCGTTCCTCCGCCGCCTGGATCGGACCGGGCAGCAGGAGCAGCCCCGCGCCGTCGTCGGAGCGCGCGATGCGCAGCCTGCCGCGACCCTCCGCCTCGTCGAGCAGCGGCAGCTTCTCCTGCGCCAGTCGCCGTTCGTCCTCGTCCAGCCGGTCGAGCACGAACCGCCGCAGTTCATCCGTGTTCATGACAGAGGGGTATCCGCTGCGCCGCCGGGTACGCCTGGTCACGTCAGCTTCCGGGAAAGGAGCACCACATGCGCAGTCGTGTCCGCGCGGCGGGCCACGCCATCCATCCGATCCTCATCGTGTTCCCGCTGGGTCTTCTGACGACCGCGGTGGGTTTCGACGTGCTGCACCTGATCACGGATCGGGTCAGCTTCGCCTTCACCGCGGGCCACCTCATCGCGGCGGGGCTGTTGCTCGGGGTCGTCACCGCTGCCACCGGTTGGCTCGACTGGTGGCTCGTCGTCCCGAAAGGCACGCGTGCGCACCGGATCGGGTTGCTGCACGGCCTGGCGAACGCCGTGGTGCTGCTGCTGTTCGCGGTGAGCTGGGCGATGCGGCTGGCGGAGGAGAACTGGGTTCCCGCGTGGCCCGCTCTCGTCGCGGCATGGCTGGGCCTCGTCGTGAGCGGCGTCGGCGGCTGGCTCGGAGGTGAGCTGGTCGAACGCCTCGGCATCAGCGTGGAGGAGGACGCCCACCCCGACGCGCCCAGCTCGTTGAGCGGTGTGGCTGCGGCGGGGTAGTTCGGCGGCGGCCGCCGGCGCGGAGTGGTCCACCGCGCCGGCGGCGATCACCGGAGTGGTTCTCGCGTCACCGATCAGCTGACCGCTGGGCCGGACTCGCTCGACCCGGACAGCTCCTTGATGAACTCGTGGCACTGCCGCGCCCGAGCCGAGTCCTGCTCCATGACCTGGCGGAAGAAGTCCGCGATGTCCTGGCGTCCCGCGTTGTCCGCGTCGCGCACGTACTGGCCGTAGTCGTGGCCAGCCTTGAGCGCGTGGTACTGCACCGAGATCAGGTCGTAGGTGACGTCGTCGAAGCCGGTTTCACCGGTTGCCATTCTTGCCTCCCTTGGGTCGTCGGCACGCAGGTAGTACCCGTGCGGGACCGGTCGAACCCGAACGGCCGGTTTTTCTTCCCCGCCAGGGGTATCCCGGGCACTCGTACTCCCAGGGAGGCCGAGAACATGAACACAGCAGGGAAAGCGCTCCTCGCCGCCGGGGTGGCGGCGGCGGTGGCGGTGGCCCGGCGGCGCGGCCGTGGTCCGGCCGCACGTGACGAGGAATCAGATCGCTGGCTGGCCGTGACGGTCTACCGCTCGCCCGACGAGGTCCAGGCGTCGCTCCCGGACGAACTGGCGCGGCTGCGGGACCAGGTGGAGATCAGCATCCGCCCGGCGACGGGTGACAAGGGCACCGAGCTGATGGCGAAGCCGGGCGGACAGGTGTCGCGGCACGACCTCAGGCTCGCGCTGCGCAAGGCGAAGTCGGTGCTGGAGGCGGGAGAGGTGGTGCGGCCCGACACGGCGCCGACCCATCCCGGCCCGCTGGGCAAGGCGCTGGGACTGGTGACGAACCGGGCTGGAGGCGGTGGCAGGCTGTGAAGGCACTGTGCTGGGAGGGGATCAACGACGTCCGGGTGCAGAACGTGCCCGATCCCCAGTTGCTGAACGACCAGGACATGATCCTGAAGGTCCGCCTGAGCACCGTGTGCGGTTCCGACCTGCACCTGCTGACGGGCCACATCCCCTTCATGCAGGCGGGTGACGTGATCGGCCACGAGTTCATGGGCGAGGTGGTCGAGGTCGGTCCCGGTGTCACCAAGCACCGGCCCGGCGACCGCGTCGTCGTGTGCTCGTTCATCGTCTGCGGCCGTTGCTGGTACTGCCGCAACGAACTGTACTCTCTGTGCGACAACACGAACACCAACCCGGGCATCACCCAGGAGCTGTGGGGCGCCGATCCGGGCGGCATCTTCGGCTACTCGCACGCGATGGGCGGTTTCCGCGGCAGCCACGCCGAGTACGTGCGCGTGCCGTTCGCCGACCACACCGCCATCCGGATTCCCGAGGCGGTCGACGACATGAGCGCGCTCTTCGCGTCCGACTCGGTGCCGACGGGTTGGATGGGCGCGGATCTGGGTGGCGTGAAGCCCGGTGACGTGGTGGCCGTGTGGGGTTGCGGCGCGGTGGGGCAGATGGCCGCGCGTGCGGCCCAGCTGCTCGGCGCCGAGCGGGTCCTGGTGATCGACCGCTTCGACTACCGCCTGCGGCAGGCGGAGCTGGCGTTCGGCGTGGAGACGATCAACTACGCCGACACGTCCGTCGGGGACGCGCTGCTGGAGGCCACCGGCGGGCGCGGCCCGGACGTG
>JASLAV010000725.1 GCA_030146905.1 Lentzea sp.
CGATCACCGGCCGAACCCGAGCCATCTCCTCCGGAGTCACCCTGCAAGAAGATCACACGCGACATCCACCCGCGCACCCATACCTAACAAAGCACTACTAGTGTCCTGCGCCAGAAATCCGCCTACAAAAGCGTGCGAGTGACTCGAGGATCTCTTCGGCGGTCTTGGTCCAGAGAAACGGCCTGGGATGGGTGTTCCAGTCGGCGATCCATGCTCGGACGTCCTTCTCCAGCGCTTGCACGCTTTTGTGGGCGCCGCGTTTGATCTTCTGCTCGGCCAGCAGCCCGAACCAGCGTTCGACCTGGTTGATCCAGGAGGAGCCGGTCGGGGGGAAGTGCATGTGGAACCGAGGATGCTTAGCCAGCCAGGCTTAGATCGCCGGGGTCTTGTGGGTGCCGTAGTTGTCACAGACCAGATGCACTTCCAGCTCGGCGGGCACGGTTTTGCCGATCGTGATCAAGAACTTCTTGAACTCGGCCGCACGATGCTGGCGGTGCAATTCGCCGATCACCCTGCCGTCGGCGACGTCGAACGCGGCGAACAGACTGGTGATTTGTCGAGCGAGGCTGAACAGGTGGGCTTTGTCGCCGACGACGACGGGAGTGGGGCGCGATACTCTGGCGAGGGTCGCGATCCGGTCGATCTTCGCGCCTCGGTAGCCCTCGCGCGCAAACACTTCGACGGCCTTGAGCACGGTTGCCCTGGTACGCGGCGCGACTGCCTTGCAAGCCGCCGATTGGTAGTCGCGAGAAATCCTGAAAGTTGCCGCTCCTGGCCGTTGGCGCTTGCTGTGGGATCCGTCTATGCTCGCTATAGATTCACTTGATCATCAGTAAACACAAACGAGAGCGCACCGAACATGTCGACCACAAGTACGACCCAGGGCTGGCGGGTGCTCGCCATCGGTAAGCACCCGGAGATCGCCGCCGCCATGCAAGTGGAGTTGCGCGACATTGGAATCGCGGCTACCGCCTTCGCCATCGACGACAGCGACGCCGGTGACGCGCGACTGACGCGGGAGTTGACCGCCGCTGAGTACGACGGTGTGTTGATCGGCGGATTCGTCAGCGGACAGGACCCCAACAATCCTCCGACCGCACAGACGACCCGCTGGTTCAACCGAGTCCTGAACCTTATCAACGCTCGTACACCAGTTCCTCGTGTCATCTTGCCTCGCAACCCCGCCGACGCGTTGGCTGCGATCGATCGCGAACTCGGGAAGCAGCCCTCCTAAGCTGGCCTTCGCGCGCAGTCATCCTGTTTTCTGGTGGGTGAGGCAAGTAGCAGTTCCAGGACGGGTCGCGTCGTCTGCGGCCATTTGCCTGATGCGTGTCGACCGATCTGCGGTCAAAGTGCTGATCTGAATGCACTCGAACCGGGTTCTGCATCGCCCGGTCTCGCCACAGCCTCCCGGCATGATGGGCAGGCCTCTCCGCCTTGGCGGCGAGTTCGCCTTTGGCGACCTGGGACAAACCCGACGTCGTCACCAAACCTCGACCCGGCTCTACGACCCGGCACTCGCCGGTCCTAGGACCGGCTGCACCCGCCTGACTCACCACATCGCCTGGACCGGCCGCGACGAAATTCTGGCCATCCCGTACGGCACCATAATCCGGTTGCAGGTCGAGCACCCTATGCCTGCCGACAACTCCATCCATGCAGGTTGAAGCCGTGCGTAGCGTTAGGGGGCGAGGAGCTCCTGGGTACAGCCGCAGGTCCGCAGCGCACTCGGCTGACGGGGCATGATAACCGGCTGTGCTGCTCCGACTGGCTTACCTGGGCATGACCAACACGTTCGCGCTACTGCGACTGCTGCCCATGAGCGACCGGGACAAAGACACGGAGATCCTGGCGCTACGGCACCAGATCACCGTCCTGGAACGCCACCTGGGCCAGACCCGGCCGCGGTTCTCTCCCAGCGACCGCGCGTTCCTCGCGGCGCTGCTGCACCGACACCCGGTCGCCACGCTTCGTCGGCTCCGATTACTAGTGCGCCCGGAAACAGTCCTGCGCTGGCACAGGGACCTGCTCGCCCGCCGCCACGCAGCCAGATCTCGCCCCAAGCGTCCCGGCCGACCTCGAACCGTCCGCTCCATCCGGCTCCTGGTGCTGCGTCTGGCACGGGAGAACCCCGCCTGGGGCTACCGCCGCATCCACGGCGAACTACTCATACTCGGCGTCACAGTCGCCGCATCCACCGTCTGGCAGATCCTCAAGGACGCCGGAATCGATCCGACATCCCAACGCGCCGCCACCGGCTGGTCCGCCTTTCTCCGCTCGCAGGCCGACGCACTGCTGGCCTGCGACTTCTTCGAGACCCGCACGTTGAACGGCACCCGCCTGTACGTGCTCGCGGTCATCGAACACGCCAGCCGCCGGATCCGCATCCTCGGCGCCACCGCACACCCGACCGCCTCCTGGGTCATCCAAGCCGTCAGGAACCTCGTCATGGACCTCGAAGACGCCAGCCGCCCTGCACGGTTCATGATCCGCGACCGGGACGGAAAATACCCAGCCCTGTTCGACGCCGTCCTCGTCGACGCGGGCATCCGGGTCGTCCTCACCGGTGTCCGGATACCGCGAATGAACGCGATCATGGAGCGCTGGATCCGGAGCTGCCGACGCGAACTGCTCGACCGCACATTGGTCTGGAACCAACGGCACCTGCTCCACGCACTGCGCGAGTACGAGCAGTTCTACAACACCCACCGACCCCATCAAGGCATCGCCAACGCGCGGCCACTACACCCACTGCCACCAGCCACCGACAAAGCAGCCGTCACCCACCTCGACATCCGCCGACGACAACGACTGGGCGGCATCCACAACGAGTACCCCCACGCCGCCTGACCTGCACGGACGACATTTTCGGCAAGCACAGGGCTGATGCCCTCGATCCCGATCCCGGCCATGACCTTGGCGACGGTTTTGGTGCTGACCACCTCGCCCTGATCCCGCAACTCCGCGGTGATCCGCGGCGACCCGTAGGTGCCGCGGGAGTCCTTGTGCGCCTGGGTGATCTTCACCTCCAGGTCCGCGCGGCGCTGCTGACGCGGCGTCAATATCGTTGCCGCACAACGCTTCACGTACGCGTAGTAGCCGGATGACGAGACGCTCAGCAGCCGTGCCATGCGCCGGACCGCGAAGCGTTCGCCCTCAGGCACGGTGGTGCCGACAGCGCCGGCGGTATCGTCGGGGCCGGCGTACTTGGCCATCAGAGCGAACCGGGCCGGTTCTTCTGCATCGCGGCAAAGTACGCCGAAGCTTTTACCAGGAACGCGTTGTCCTTCTCCAACTCGGCGACCTGCCTGCGCAACCGCAGCAACTCGGCCCGCTCCGCCGCCTCCAGCGGGTTCTCGCCCTGGACCTCGGCCGCGGCGATCCGGCGCCGCTCGTCTTTGACCCAGACACTCAACATCCCCGTGTCGATCCCCAGCTCACGGGCGACCTCGGTGATCGTACGGCCGGAATCGATCACACGATGCGCAGCCTCGACCTTGTACTCAGCCGTGTACAACCGGCGCTTACGAGGAGGCATGAGGACATCCTTCCAGCAGAACCGGCGGTCCTGCTAACTCGGTGTCCACTGCCTGGGGTGAACCTCATCGGCCGTACGAAGCTCGGTGTCATGGAGGTACATCAACTCAGTTAGCACCGGTGTTCCCTTGTTCTAGGCTGCGGCCACTCCACCGCTCAAGGAGGCCGCGTTCTTCTCGCGCGATGAACGGCAGGTGCCACACCACGTCGTCCGGGGTATGGGTGATGGACTCCAGCAGTGTCAGGAAGTTGTCGGCCATCCTGCGCACGGTAGTCTCGTCGAACAACGCCGTAGACCAGTGGAACGCACAGCGCAGGTCCACGCCGCGCACTGCCGCCAGCGAAAGTTCGCTTGCGGCGTGCTTAGTGTTGGAAGCGATCGGCTCGAAGGTGACACCGGCCGCTTCCCAGGAGCCAGGACCGTTGTCGTGCAACAGCTGAAAGGTCACTTGGAAAATCGGGCTCGCGCCCTCGACCCGCTGGGGCTTCAGCTCAGAAACCAGTTGGTCGAACGGCAGCCGCTGGTGTGCCAACGCATCCAGTATGTGCTTGCGAACCCGTGCGACCACATCGACGAAGGCCGGCTTTCCACGCAGGTCGGCTGGCATCGGCAGCAGGGTCGCGAAGAAGCCGACAACCGGTTCGAACTCGCTGCTTGGTCTTCCTGCGCTGACCGTGCCGACCGCGAACCGCTCCTGTCCCGAGTAGCGCGCGAGCAACACCTGGAACGCGGCCATCATGAGCATGTTCAACGTCGCACCGCACCGGCCTGCGAGCTCCTCGAGCGAGTGCGCGACAACCGTGGGGACGGTGAACTCGTGACTTGCGGCGGCGTGATGACGCACTGCCGACCGAGGGCGGTCCAGCGGCAGCTCCAGGGCCGGTGCCGAGCCGGCGAGTTCCTGCCGCCAGAAGTCGATCTCCTTCGCTGCGAACTCCGCAGTGAGCGACTCCTGCTCCCACAGGGTCAGGTCAGCATACTGCAGGGAAATCGACGGCAGGTCGATTTCTCTCTCGGACACCACCGCCTCATAGACGGCAGTCAATTCGCGCAACAGCAGGTCCACCGACCACCCGTCCGCGACGAGATGATGCAGGACGAGTCCGAACACGTGCTCGTCGTTGGCCTGGCGGACCAGCACCGCGCGTATCAGCGGACCGTGCTCGAGGTCGAACCGGCGCTCGGCGATCCGGTTCAGCCCGGTAAGGTCTGGCGACCTCTCGACACGCACGTCGAACCGGGGCAGAACCACCTGGCACAACTCGCCGTCCAGCACCCGGAACACAGTGCGTAACGACTCGTGCCGGGCAATAAGGGTGTGCAACGCCGCCTCCAGCGCGTTCGGACGTACCGGTCCGCGCAGCAAGTGGTTCGAAGTGATGTGGTAGCTGGATCCGAGCTGCTGGGTCTGCTCCTGCAGCCATAGCTGCGCCTGGTTGCGGGAGGGTGGAAAAGCGTAGGCGCCCTTGAGATCCGTGTTCATCACGTCCCCCGATTCCTGCTCGCTGCTCCCGCCAGCACGGCGAAGGCAGTGTCGAACACGTCGAGCAAGGTCGCGATCGACTGGTCTCGGTACTGCGATCTCGAAAAGCACAGGCTCAGGCACAGCGTCGAGTCCTGCACGTCGGCCACGATCTCGAAGTCGTGGCTGCGCACGCCCTCGAACGCTTCTTCCTGTTCGGAGGCGGCGACCTGGAAGAACCCGTCCTGCCTGGACAGCGCGGCTCGTTTCCCCCGGTAGTTCAGCAACACCGCAGCGTCGTTGCCGCGCAACAGTTTCCTCACCTCCAGATCCGGGTCGAGGTACTTCAGCACACCGAAGCCGAGTCCTTCGTCCGGTCGCTCGGCGAGGTGCTCGGCCACCGCTGCGAGCAAGCGCTCTGCCCGATCCGGACAAGTCAACTCGATGAGGTCGCAGGCCTCCACAACCACCGGGGACAACGTCGTGTACCACCCGATGCCTCCCAGCGACGACGGCAGATCCGGCCGTGTCAGCCGGCCGTGGTGCTGCACGTCGATCACCGTGCCCCCACTGCCGGTCCATTCGCGGAAGGCCACCGCGAGCGCCCCAAGCAACACCAGCTGAATAGTCACCGGCGCCAGATCACATAGGTCGATCTCCCGCGGCACCCACACCTGCGAACCGACCGTCGGTTCTGCCTCGACGTCGTGGGGCAGGACGGAAGAGGACGCCATCACACCGGACCACCACGGCAGCTGATCGCGCAGCGTCCCTGATCGCGCCAGTTCGTCGAGCGCCACGGCCCAGGCGAGCGAGGACGGCGCGGGCGCGAACTCCGGTGCGCGGCCGCGCCGATGCGCCTCATACGCCTTCTCGAGATCGTCCATGAACACAGCCAGCGACACCGCGTCAGTGATCAGATGATGCGACTCGAACAGCACGTGTCGTTCGTCCTCGGACACCTCGAGCCGCCATAGCGGGCCGTGCTCGACGTCGAACGCGCGAGGCGCCGGTCCCCGCACAAGTCCGCCCGCCGGTGCCCCAGGAACCTGGCGCCAGCCGTCCGGACTGCGGGCGAATCTCACGCGCAGGGCCTGATGGCGTTCCACCACCGCTGTGAGCGCCTTGTTGAGCAGCACGAGGTCCAGCGGCTCGGTCGCGACGAACAGCTCGGACGAGATGATCTCCGCGCCGCGCTCCAGCAGCCACTGCTGAACCGGGATCAACGGCGCTGAGCCGATCACCTCCGCTCTGGTCCGGTCCGGCGTCGCGTCTCCTCCCTGTGCCGCGAGTTGGCTCAAGTTACGCGCCCGAAGGACTTGAGCGGCGTCGATCCGCAGGCCCGCCGCCGTCGCTCGCCTGGCCACAGCCATCGCCATAATTGAGTCGCCGCCCAGCGCGAAGAAGTTGTCCATCGGACCCACCTGCGACAGGCCGAGCACCTCGGCCCACACCGCGCCAAGCCGGTCCTCGACGGTGTCGCCGCCGGTGCCCCGACCGGGTTCTGCCGTTGCTGGCTGCCACCGCGGCAAGGCAGTGCGGTCCACCTTGCCGTTCGCGTTCACCGGCAGGCGTTCCAGCCGCACGAATCCAGCGGGTGTCAGGTAATGGGGCAGCACAGCCGAGACGAACTCACGAAGGTCTTCCAGCTGCAGTTCGGCCGTCGTCACCACGTAGGCGACGAGCCTACGCACGTCGCCGTCGTGTTGGACCACGACCTCCGCCTGGCGGACGTCGCGATGCCGCTCGACGGTGGTCCGGACTTCCTCCAGCTCGACGCGGTGACCGTTGATCTTGACCTGATCATCCGTTCTACCCAGGAACTCCAGCGTGCCGTCTGACCGCCACCTGGCAAGATCACCTGTGCGGTACATGCGTGCGCCGGGTGGTCCGCCGGGGTCGGGCACGAACCTGTCAGCGGTCAATGCCGGTCTGCCGAGGTAGCCGACGGCCAGGCTCGGTCCTCCCACGTGGATCTCTCCGCGCACGCCGATCGGGACGATCTCACCGTGCCTGTCGAGCACCCGCACCACGCAACCGCGTCGGGGTGAGCCGATCGTCACGGCTTGAGGCATCTCTTCCATGGCCAGATAGGTGGCCGCCACCGTGCATTCGGTCGGTCCGTAGGCATTGACGAGGATGTCGGCGAGGCCGTTGTCGAACGCGGCGCGCACCGCGCTCGGGCTCGCCGCATCGCCACCGAAGAGCAATCTCCGCAGCGCCAAACCCGACGGCACGGGAAGAGCGGCGACCTCGTGGAACAAGGGCGCGGGTAGGACCGCCGCGGTGATCTGCTCGGCGACGAAGGCTGCGAGCAGCTTCTCAGGCGACGCTTTGACGTCGTCGTCGACGATCACCAACGTCGCGCCGCTGAGCAGTGCGCACCAGATCTCCTGGATCGAGGGGTCGAAGCTCGTGCTGACGAGCTGTGCGGCGCGGTCATAGGGTCGCAGCGGGTACATCGCCGGGTCAGCGACCATCGAGACGGCCGAAGCGTGCGGCACGGCAACGCCCTTCGGCCTGCCGGTCGAACCCGAGGTATAGATGACGTACGCGAGCTCCGCGCCATCGACCACGGGCAACGGTGTCAGCTCAGGTCCGCGGCGGCTCACCGCCACGAAAGGAACACCGGCCTCCGGATCGTCCACTCCGACGATCCGCGCACAGCCCGAGTCAGCCGCGAGGTCGCACAGTCGTTCCCAGGGCAGCCGGGGATCCAGCGGCAGATAGCACCCTCCGGCTTTGGCCACGGCCAGCATTGCGATGACGTAGCTGGCACCGCGAGGCAGCCTCACTCCGATCACGGCACCGCGGGTGATCCCGGACGCCACGATCGCCCTGGCAAGGCCATCAGCGCGGTCGTTCAGCTGCCGGTAGGTGATCTCCTCGCCGTCATGGCTGATCGCGGTGTTCTCCGGTTGTCTCGCGGCGATGCTCGCGAACAACTCGTGCAGCGGCAGCGCCGTCACGTGCTCACCTCAGCACATACCCGTCGTCCGGCCGATGTGCGCGCGACCTGCGCAGATCGGTGGCAACGAAGGTGCGCTGCAGCCACCGGTCCTGTCCGTCGAACCGTGGGGTGAACGAGGTGCGGCCGTGCACCGTGGTCCGGTTGTCCACGACGGCGAGGTCGCCCTCAGCCAGGCGGACGGTCAGTGCCTCCTGTTCGCACAGTTTCCCGAGTTCGCGCAGTGCGTCCTCGGCGCGGGTGGTGACCGGTGTGGTGGCGGCGAAGTCGACGCACAGGTCCGGGTCGTCCGGGTCGCCGGCCAGAACCGCGTGGCGTACCTGCGTACCTGCGGGCTGACCGAACGACGGCGGACAGGAGGTCTCGAACTCCATCGAGCTCAGCGCGTCGCGGTCGGCGGCGCTCAGCAACGGCAGCATTCGTCGGATGCACGCGGTGCGCAGTCCTGCCGTGCGGTCGTGATCGGCTCGCAGGCACAGCAACAGCACGTGGTCGGGCCTGTGCGGGTGGAACGCGTTCTCGCTGTGGAAGGTGAGAAGGTCAGAGCCTTCGTTGCTCTGTGCGGCACGGCGGCCGGGAATCGGTACGACGTCCTGCACCAGTGCGCCGCCCTTCTCCGCACCGAACGCCATCGGGTCGCCCAGACCGCAGGAAAGCATGAGCAGCACCGCCGCGGGCACGCTCGCCGTGCGTTGCACCGATCCGGGAAGCAACGGCGTCGCCGGCACAGCGGACGGGTCGACTGGAAGGCCACGCACCAGCAGCGTGCCGCCCGCTCCTGAGTCGCGCCGGAACGCGCGCACCGACTCCCTCAGCGTCAGGGGGAGATCTTCCCACGACCTACGGGCGTCGGCGACCCAGCGCGGGTCGTCCGGCGACGCGTTCTCTCTGGCGCACAACGATTCCGCGACCGCGAGCACCGCGGTCGTCTCGGTGGCGTCGAGCGCGTGGTGCGATACGTCGTGCACAGTCGTTGTCATGGTCGTCCGCCTTTCTCGGATGATCGTCACCACGAAGCGGGCAGGGGCTCGGCGGGGCCAACAGGCCGGGAGGCGAGCACTGCGGTCCAGTCCGGGTTCGCACCGCGCACGAACACCTCGGCGAGCGCGGTCAGGAAACGGCCGGCACCACCTTCGCCGCGGCGAAGGGTCTCGCCGACAGCGGCATCCACACCGGACCTGCGGACGGTGTCGGCGATGTCCGCCGCGAAGACCGGATGCGGACTCACCTCGACGAAGATCCGATGCCCGTCGGCGAGGGCGGACTCGACCGCTCTCTGGAACCACACCGTCTCCCGAAGGTTGCGGCACCAGTGGTCGTGGTCCATTGGCTCGCCGTCGAGCAACCGGCCGTAGGTGGCCGAGTAGACTGGCACCTTCGGCGGCAGGGCTTGGATGGGCGCGAGGTCCTCTCGCATCGTGGGGATGATCTCGTCGATGTGCGGCGAGTGCGCCGCAAGTCCGACGTTCGCCTTGCGTGCGTAGATTTCCTCGTCCAGCAGCGCGTTCAGCAGCTCTTCCGCCGCGTCTGCGTCACCGGAGACGAGCACGGCCTGTGGGCCGTTCACCGCGGCGATGCCGAGCCGACCCGCCCATCGCCCGAGCCGGGCGCGTACCTGTGCCTCGGGGAGCATCACGAACACCATCTCGCCGCGTCCCGCGACGCGCGCCTGCGCCTTGCTCCACAAAGCCACCACGCGAGCAGAATCCTCATAGGATAGTGCGTTGGACAGGCAGGCGCAGACGACCTCACCGAGACTGTGCCCGAGCAGCGCGGCCGGCTGGACCCCGCATGCTTCGTACAGCCGCACCAGCGACACCATCACCGCGAACAACGCCGGCTGCACCACGTTGGCGCCTTCGAGCCGAGGGGCACCCCCGGTCCCGCGCAGCACGTCCAGGACCGACCAGCCGGTGAACGGCATGAGCGCGGCCGCGCACTCCGCCATCGCCTCAGAGAACACGGGCGAGTGCTCGTGCAGGTCGAGCGCCATGCCCGCCCATTGAGAACCCTGACCGGGGAACAGGAAAACCACCGAGTCACCCACGGGCGTGCCGGTGACGACGCTGGGAGCGTCCTCCCCCGCCGCGAGCGCCCTCAGCCCGGCAATCAGTTCATCACGTCCCGCACCGAGCACGACCGCGCGAAATCCATCCTCTGTAGACAGACCGCTGAGCGCCCTGGCAACGCCGTGCGGCGTCGCCGACCGCCGGGACGACACGTGCTCGTGCAGCGTCCGCGCCCGCGCGCGGAGGGAGTGGGCATCGGTGGCCGACAGCGGCCACACAACCGGTGACGTCGCAGTGAAAGGCGACGCGGGGGCGAAGATCGAGGACATTTCCGGCTGACTCCAGATCACTGGCCGAGAGATCACTGACCGAGGCTTTCGAGGAACGCACGCGCCTGCTCGTCGGACATCGCCTCGACTTGGGCCAACGCCTGGCCGATCACGTCCGGCACCTCGCGCACAGACCTGGGCAACGCCTTGCGGTCGATCTTGCCGTTGACCGTGAGCGGGAACTCTTCAACCACGTGCACGACGGAGGGCACCATGTGGTCCGGCAACCTCGTCCGCAGCCGGGACCGAACGGCCGTGCCGAAATCGGCGCCGTGTTCCGACACGACGTACGCCACCAGTCGAGGCAGGCCGCTCACCCCCGGCTCGGCGAGCGCCACGGCGTCGCGGACACCCTCCACCGCGCGCAGAGCCGCCTCCACCTCGCCGATCTCGATCCGGTAGCCGCGGATCTTGACCTGCTGGTCGGCGCGAGCGACGAACATCATCGCGCCCGTCCTGGTGAGGCGGACCAGATCACCGGTGCGGTACATCCGTGCCCCCGGCGTAGCGGAGAACGGGTCCGGCACGAAGCGGTCCGCGGTCAGCCCTGGGCGGTGCCGGTAGCCACGACCGACCGCGACGCCACCGACGTGCACCTCTCCGATCACACCCGCTGGTGCTGCGTCGCCGTTGCGGTCCAGCACGTACAGCACCACATTGGCGAATGGCACTCCGATCGGCGGCGTGTCCTGCGAACGCCCCGAACAGTCCTGCCACGTCTGCACGATCGTGCCCTCGGTTGGGCCGTACGCGACGAAGAACCTCGCCCGCTCCGCCCAGCCGTTGCGCAGCTGCGCGGAGATCCGGTCACCACCGGTGATCACGGTGCGCACGCCCGGCACCGCGCTCGGATCTATTGTGGACAGCAGCGCGGGCGGCAGGTACACGAGCGTCGCACCGGAGTGCCGGATCGTCTGCTCGATGGAGTGCTCCGCGGAAGCCAGGTCCGGTGGGGCAAGACACAGCGTTCCGCCGGACGCGAGCCCCATGAACATCTCCCACACCGACGCATCGAAGCTGAACGACACGAACTGCAGCACTCGCGAACCCGGCCCGAGCTTGAAATCCTCGAGCGACGCCTGGATGACGTTCGCCAAGCCGTCGTGGGTGAGCTCGGCGCCCTTGGGAGCACCGGTGGTGCCGGACGTGTAGATCACGTAGGCGAGCTGCTTGGCCTGGACGGGGACACCCGGATCGCGGGCCTCCCCGTCCAGGTCCACGTCGCCGACGCCGGTGACGTCGACGACATCCACCCCGCCGGGGACGCCGGGGAGGTTCGTGCCCGCGGTGATCACGGTGCCCAGACCGGAGTCGCGCACCATGTACTCGCGGCGGTCCGCTGGGTAGGACGGGTCCAGTGGCAGGTACGCCGCACCTGCCTTGAGCACCGCGAGCACTGCGGCCATCTGGTCCGGTGAGCGCTCCACGGCGATGCCGACGAGGTGTTCCGCTCCGATGCCGCGCCGGATCAGTTCGGCGGCGAGCACGTTCGCGCGCGTGTTCAGCTCGCGATAGCTCACGTGGACGCCCTTGTGCCACAACGCGGGCGCGTCCGGTG